>NZ_JBSIUU010000010.1:0-95611 GCF_053654535.1 Helicobacter sp. T3_23-1056
TGCGTGATTATGAAGCGCAGAAAAAGGCGGGCAAAAATCCTGTATTTAGCGCACAAAGCGTGGGAATCAATAATACGGAATGCTGGAAATAAACGATGAAAAAAGCGCGTAAAAATGGCTAATGTGGTGCGTAGCGGGACATTTAACGCGTTTTTTAACGCGTCATATAATGTGCCACATAACGCGTTAATAATGTGTGGAGGGGATAGATTTTACAAAAAGATTTTTTAAGAAAGATTTTTAGGGGGATTTTGCTTCATATTGTTTCGTGGGTTTTTTAGGGGGGTTAAATTTATGTCTTGTCCCCCCCCCCTTTTTTACTCTTTTTTACTAACCTTGCTACCACATCGCCCCCCTGCATTTTAAGATTTTAAGATTCTTTATTTTTGTAAGTTTTTGGCTTTGCTTAAAATCTTTTTTGCTAGATTTGGGCTAGATTTTTATAGATTCTTAGATTTTGCTAAATCTTGCCTGCAGAACCTAGCACTTCCATTCGCTCGGCGATTACCGCGCTCATAGCCTCCATCGCAGGGGTGAAAAACTTGCGCAAATCAAACTGCGTAGGGTCGTCATTTGCCACCTTTCGCACTTGCGCCATAAAGGCTATGCGCAAATCCGTGTCGGTATTTACTTTGTTGATTCCGCCCTTTACCGCTTCTTGCAAGAAGTCAAATGGCACGCCTTTGCTGCCTTTTAAATCGCCGCCTGTGGAGAGGAAAGACTCGCGCACATATTGTGGTATCGCGCTTGCGCCGTGCAAGACTAGCGGGATATTGGTGCGTTTTTTGACTTCTTGGAGGCGGGCAAAATCTAGCTTGGGCTCGCCTTTGAATTTAAACGCGCCGTGGCTTGTGCCGATGGCTGGGGCTAGGAAATCTACCTTGCTTTTGGCGACAAATTCTTCTGCCTCTGCGGGATTGACTAGCACGGCGTCTGCTTCGCTAACTGAAATATTATCCTCGATACCTTGCAATCGCCCTAGCTCGGCTTCTACGCTCACACCTTTGGCGTGGGCATACTCGACAACCTGCGTGGTGAGGGCTAGATTTTCGCTAAACTCGTGATGAGAGGCGTCAATCATCACGGAGGTAAATCCCGCGTCAATGGCTTTTTTGCAGGATTCAAAGCTCGTGCCGTGGTCTAGGTGGAGTGCCACAGGGATATGGCTATATCGGCTTGCCATCGTGCGTGCGAGATTTACCACCATATCGATGCCCAGATATTTTATCGCGCCCTCGCTTGCTTGGATAATGAGCGGGGATTTTGCTTTATCAGCGGCAAGAAATATCGCATTAAGCATTTCAAAATTGACAAAATTAAACGCGCCCACGCCATAGCCTTCTTTGTGGGCTTTTTGGAGGATTTCATTTCCTGTAACTAGCATTAGATTCTCCTTTTTGGATTTTGTTTGGATTTTGTGTTTTTGATTATGGATTTGGGGCGTCTTAGGTGCTGTGATAGCCACTAAGCCCAAAGCCAAAATAAAACCTTAAGTGTAGCTAAAATCTTTTAATACGCAAAAATCCTTTTTTGTTTTTTTGTTTCGCGGATTTTTGTGGGGGGTTTGGCGGATTTTATACTAAGTGATTTTTAAGTAAATTTTAAGTTAGGGGGGGGGTAAAATGCAAATATATTTTTGCTTAAATAGACAAAAATTCAACACAAAAATAAGGGGCTAAAATGCAAAATCAACAAAATCAACAAAACAAATGGGGCAGAAATCAGGGCGATAATTTAACACACCAAGCAAGCCAAACAAGCCAAATGAAACAAACAAATCAAATAAGCCAAACGCACAAAACAAGCCAAATGGAAATCCCAATGCCAAGTCAAAAAGAGCTAGAATTTTATCTAAAAGCGTTTAAAACAGATTCTAAAATGGAGCGTTATCGCGAACAAGAATCCGCACTAAACAAGCTATTTAAGGTGTATCCACAAAATAACAATCTTAGCGAAGTTTTTATAAAGGTTTTTGCACTAAATACTTTTTATAGCACCAATATTTTTAATGTATTTGCTGTGGCAGAGCATATCATCGGTGTGGAAAATATCGATGAGAGGCTAAAAAGTGGTGATGAAAATCTAGTGGGGGAAATCGCCAAAAGTGGTTTAAAAAACAAAAAAGGCAAAGAAATCATTTTTTATTCCTTTGCTACCAAATTTTGCTCTTTTCACAATAGTGAAAAATACGCTATTTATGATAGTTATGTGGCAAAGGTTTTGACACATTTTAAGGAAGGTATCGAAAAAGGACTTAAGCACCAAAAGCAAGGTATTGGAAAAGAACTTAAGCAAACATTTAACCAAAATGATTTAAGAGATTATGCGGAGTTTATAAAGATTTTGCGTGTTTTTCAAAAACATTACAAACTAAGTGCGACTCTTAAAGATTTAGATTTGTATTTGTGGCAACTTGGCAAAAAGCATTTTGAAAAGTAATCAAAGCAACCAAACTAATATCACTAATGTGGCTTGAAAAATACGCATAGCGTAAAACATTAGCACAACGCAACTTTTCTCATTTTCAAATTTTGCGCCACATTATCATTTTTATACTACAATTTCCGCGCTAGAATCATAGCCAAAAAAGCTAGGAAAGATTTTAGGCTAGATTTTGTTTATAGGCTTTGTAGCAAGGTTGTAACAGGCTTGTGAGGGGCTTTGTGATTAAGGTTTGTTATGATTTTGATAGGCTTTGATTTGCCATTATTTGCTTTTTGGCTAGGCATTTACAAAATCTAAAATAGCCAAAATCTAAACGATTCTACGCAATATAAATCAAAACAAAGGACATAAAATGGCTAAGAAAACTTCTATTAGCATTATCGGTGGCTCTATCGCGGGGCTTACTTCCGCGCTGATTTTTGCGAGTGCAAAATCTGCGGATAAGGATTTTGAGATAACTATCATCGATGAGGGCAAGGGCGATTTAGCTGCTGCTGCGATTTATAACGCCCCTCTTTTTCCATTGGGAGCGAAAGCACCCGAGATTTACTCACAGCTAAAATCTCAAATCGCTTCAATGCTTGAAGTGCGCTATATCACGGGCAAAGCTACGGAGGTAAGCGGGCAAAAGGGTGAGTTTATCACAAGCGGAGAGGGGTTTAGCCCTATCAAAAGCGAATATGTGATTTTTGCCACAGGGGCTAGCGCGTTTGAAATTGCGGGATTTACAGAGTTTGTGCGCCCACATAGCCTTATCCCTCGCCCAAACAAAGTCCGCCTAGAGTGGAGCGGTAGGCAGGAGCTAAAAACGGGCGCGTATGTCGCTGGAATCGCCTCTGGGGTTACTTCTATGGTAACGACTGCTATGGGCTCTGCTAGCGAGGCGGCGTGTGCTATACTTAGCGATATAGCAGGAGAGGTAGCCTACCACCACGATACGCCTACTTCAAGGAAGTAGCAAGACGCAACCAAAATCCACAAGACGCGACAAAACACGCCACAAGACGCCACAAAAAAGCGGAGTGTCGTAAAAGCTAGATTTTGCTAGATTTCGTGCTTTTTGTGGTTTTTGTTTTGCTGGCTTTGGGTTTTGCGAAAAAATCTGTTAGCAGATTTTTCTCAACCATTTTCACATAGCCAACCCGACAAGCCAAATCTACACATAAATAGCCTGCACATAACTAATCTACTTATAAAACTACAAAATATGCTACAATATGCCTTTTGCAAAATCCATACTCTAAAATATCTAAATAAAAAACCCCAAACAAAGCATTTTAAGGAGCAATGATGATAAAAGGCGCGATGAGTGCGCTTATCACGCCGTTTAAAGACGGCAAGGTAGATGAAGCGACATTTATGAGCTTGCTAAGAAGGCAAATCCGCTGTGGAATGGACGCGTGCGTGCCTGTGGGGACTACGGGAGAATCTGCCACGCTAAGCCATAGCGAGCATAAGCAGTGCATAGAAATGGCGGTAAGTGTGTGCAAAGGAAGCAAGACAAAAGTCCTAGCGGGTGCGGGGAGCAATGCCACAAGCGAGGCTATCGAGCTAGCTAGGTTTGCTCAACAATGCGGGGCAGATGGGATTTTGTGCGTGTCGCCTTATTATAATAAACCAAGTCAAGAGGGGCTTTATCAGCATTACAAAGCCGTAGCAAAATCAGTGGAAATCCCGCTTGTGTTGTATAATGTCCCATCGCGCACGGGCGTAAATATCGAAGTAAGCACGGCTATAAGGCTATTTGATGAAGTGAAAAATATCGTAGCTATCAAAGAGGCAAGTGGGCAAATGGAGAGAATCATAAATCTAAACACCCACGCACAGGGGCTAGCGATTTTTAGCGGTGAAGATGCGATAAACTACCCCATACTAGCAAATGGCGGGCAGGGCGTGATAAGCGTAACGGGGAATCTACTACCCGATAAAATCGCTAGCCTTACGCACTGCGCACTAGAGGGCAAAATATTGGAATCTAAAGCGATAAATAATGAACTTTATGATATAAATTCGGTATTATTTTGTGAAAGCAATCCTATACCTATCAAAGCGGCAATGTTTTTGAGCGGGCTTATCCCGACACTAGAGTATCGACTGCCTTTGGTCGCTCCTAGCGTGGAAAATATGCGTTTGATTGAGCAAGTTTTACAACAATACGAGGTGTGCAAATGAGTGTGGATTCTAATAAAAATAATGCTTGCTGTGGGGGAGAGTCTATGGCAAGCCAAAATGACAAAACAGGTGGCGAAATGAAAGGCAAGACGCTTGTGATAAGCGGAGCGACAAGAGGCATAGGCAAGGCGATTTTGTATAAATTTGCTCAAAATGGCGTAAATGTGGCTTTCACTTACAATAAAAACGAAGAAGAAGCGAGCAAAATCGCCCAAGATGTAGAATCTAAATACGGGATAAAAGCGCGATTTTACCCGCTAAATGTGCTAGAGCCTGAGCAATATGTCGAGCTTTTTAGCAAGATTGATGCAGATTTTGCACGCGTGGATTTTTTTGTCTCCAATGCGATTATCTATGGCAAAAGCGTGGCTGGGGGATTTGGTCCGTTTATGCGACTTCGCCCACGAGGGCTAAATAATATCTACACCGCCACCGTGCTAGCGTTTGTCGTGGGCGCGCAAGAAGCAGCAAAGCGAATGAAAGAAGTCGGCGGCGGGGCTATCGTATCGCTAAGCTCCACAGGGAATCTAGTCTATATGCCAAACTACGCAGGGCACGGCAACTCTAAAAACGCCGTAGAAACAATGGTGAAATACGCCGCAGCTGAACTAGGCGAATGGGGAATCCGCGTAAATGCCGTAAGTGGCGGTCCTATCGATACTGATGCGTTGCGGGCATTCCCAGACTATGCGGAAGTTAGGGCAAAAGTGGAGGAGCAATCCCCGCTAAACCGAATGGGCACGCCACAGGATTTGGCAGGGGCGGCGTATTTCCTCTGTGATAATGCACAAAGCGCGTGGCTTACAGGGCAGACAATCGTCATTGATGGTGGGACGACATTTAAGTAAAATCTAGTAAGTAAAATCTTGTTTGGATTTTGGTTGCAAAGTGAGTGAGGGGGAAAAAGAGGCGCAAAAGAGTCGGAATGGAGTAGGCAAAAACACCTTCGTTTTTGCTTTGGCAACGCTACAAACGCAAGCAAAAAGCGTTACGCTAGACATAGATTAGCTAAAAGATTAGCTAAAATCAAAGGAATCAAAAAAGAGATTTTATGCTTTATCTAAAATCAATTTCAAAAGCATTTGATTTTAGCTATGATTAAACCCCCGCTAACTACCCAAAATAATACGCCCCAAACCAAAAGTTTCTACACTCGGTAGCTTTGGAGTTTTTAGTTACTTTTGGCTCATCTAAATGTGCGTATTTTTTGCGCACCTCATTGCCTATCGCACTATTTTCACTAAAATCAAAATCTAAATTTTTAGCGTTTTTGATGATGATAGTCTGCCCCATAAAATCCCCCCTAACCTCGCTACCTTGCTCATAAATAAACCCTATGTGCAAATAGTCTTTGCCACTTGAATCTATGCAAAGATAATGCAAAACTTCGCCATTGTGCCCTTTGATTTTAGGATTTATGGGGATTTTGGTGGAATCAACTTTTTCAAATGGATAATCAACGCCAATTTTTACTTTTTTGTGAAATTCGCTAAATTCACGCTCCCCTTTTAAGTATTTTTGATGTTTGCATTTTTGTATCTCATTAGGGCAATTAAACCCCCTTACGCTATGTATCCACGCCCATTGTGCGCCCTCTAAATACTCGCCCTCCCCTTCTATCCTCAAAACAAAAGCAGGTGTTAAATCTTTTTCCATACTAGATTCTCCATTTATGATATGTTTGGCATTGCAAGATTTGCAAATAGCACCAAAACAATATTATCGCCCCCCCCCCAATCAATAGTAAATGACTCTAAAAACTCCACAAAAATCAATAAAATCCAACAAAAACATTCAATATAATTGCGATTATCCAATATCAAAAAAAGGCTTCCCAAATGACGCCGATGCAAAAAAAACGCGCATATATTAGTTTTGTTTCGTGGCTTCCTGTGCTTAGTTTGGCGTGCGCTGCATTTGTGTTTAACACAAGCGAGTTTATCCCCATAGGGCTTTTAAGCGCGATAGCTAGCGATTTTGGTATGAGCGAGGCTGGGGCGGGGTGGATTATCACTATTTATGCGTGGGTGGTGGCACTAGCTTCACTCCCGCTTATGCTTAGCTTTTCTCACACAGAGCTTCGCAGGCTTATGCTATGCGTGATGATAGTTTTTGTGCTTAGCCACGCGCTATCAGCGATTTCTATGAGCTTTGCTATGCTTATGATTTCGCGCATAGGGGTTGCGCTATCTCACGCGCTTTTTTGGTCGATAGCCTCACCTATGGCGATAAAAGCCGCCCCTAGAGGCAAGCACGGTATGGCGTTAGGATTTATCGTGGCGGGTAGCTCTCTAGCCCTTACCGCAGGGCTTCCTATCGGACGCGTTATCGGGCTTTATGTTGCGTGGCGTAGCACATTTGCGTGTATAGGGGTGGTGGCGTTTTTGATTTTGGTGCTTTTTTGGCGAGTGTTTCCTGCTATGCCATCTAGCCAAAATATTTCTTTCAAAACACTCCCCACGCTCTTTGCAAACACACCATTTCGCAAAATCTGTATCCTAACGCTTGTCTTTATCACGGGGGAATTTTGCGCGTATAGCTATATCGAGCCATTTTTGGCAAAAGAAATCAAAGACAGCGCGGTTACTTACGCGCTTATCGTGTTTGGAGGGAGTGGGATTTTGGCTAGCATAGCTTTTTCAAAATATTATGACAAGCACCATTTAGCTTTTGTAAATCTATGTCTTTTTGGAGTGGTGGGGAGTTTGCTATCGCTGTATTTTATCGCGCATTCGTTGTGGCTAGTGATATTGCTATGTGGATTTTGGGGGTTTGCCATCGCGTGCTTTAATATCGTCTTTCAATCCCAAACCATAGCCTCCGTCCCAGAGGCAAGTGCTGTGGCAATGTCGATTTTTTCGGGGATTTATAATGTAGGCATTGGCAGTGGAGCGTTTATCGGTGGGGTGGTGTGTGAGAGGGTGGGCGTGGAGTTTGTGGGGTTTGTAGGCGGGGGAGTGGCGTTTGTGGCGTGTATGTATTATGTGCGGAAAATGCCTTTTGCAAGGGCGTTTCGATATTTTCGACTTAAAAAGATGCGCTAGATTTTGTGCCTTATTGCTTTTGATTACTTTTAAAACATTTTTGTAGCGTTTTCAAACATTACATTTTGTATCATTATCCCCAATATTTTTCACATTTATTTCACAAACCATTTAATATACATTTACGAAACGCCTTTTATGGATATATTAAATCTATTTGCATAAAAATATATAAATATTATACGCCAATGCCGCACAAAATCCAAAATCCAAAAATCTACTTGCAAAATTTAAACCCTTTCAAAATCCCAAATAAGCGAATCTCTCTCATTATCACGCATATTTTGATAAGTTTTAAGAATCACGCGCAATTTTATTTTTATTGATTATAATGCACCCCGTCTTGTTTAGAAAATGATTTCAAAAAATAAAATCTAGCAAGAACAACATATTTCTAATAAAAGGAGCATTTATGAATCTCTCACGAATCGCATTTAATGCACTAGATTCTAAAACAGAATCTATTTTTGGTAAAAATCCTAGTAAGTTTATGGCAACTTGTGCTTTGGGGCTTAGCCTAGCTAGCTCGCTTTCTTTCGCCGACAACGAGAGAGAGTAACTCCGCAAACTCTCAAAGCTATGTAGATTCTACCCAGCCTAAAACTCCCTCTGCAAGAGAAGAGGGACTAAAAGAATCGTCCTCTGCAACGGAGGGGGGAGAAGAATCCCTCCAAAGCATAGATTCTACAAATCCTACTAATGCCACAGATGTTGGTGCGCAAGATTCTGCCTCGCAGTATCCATCTACAAGCAAAAAAGGCAAAAAAGCCCAGCGATACAACAAACTAAAACACGACAAAAAATACGACAACTTAGAAGCAAAAGAACTTCAAAAAGTATCAGTAACCGTGCAATCTGCTTCAGGTGGTGAGAAAAATGTCGTAACTGCGCCAGCTAGCGTAACGGTCATCACCAAAGAGGAGCTAGAGCAAAAGCCCTACCGCGATTTGGGCGAGGCGTTAAAAGAAGTGCCGGGGGTTAGCTTGGAGGGCACAAGCAATAAACTCGGCGCAAACGCCATTAGCATTCGCGGTATGCCAGCAGGCTACACGCTTTACTTGCTCGATGGCTTGCGACAAAATCCAAGCGGTGATGTCGCCACAGCAAATCTAGGCGTAGGCGTGTATAATACCTTTATGCCCCCTACAAGCGCGATAGAGCGCATAGAGGTAATCCGCGGTCCTATGAGCACGCTCTATGGCTCAGACGCGCTAGGCGGCGTGATAAATGTCATCACAAAGCCCATAAGCGATAAATGGGGTGGCTCACTGCAAAACACCGCGATAGTCCCAGAATCTGCAACCTTTGGCGACACCTATCAGCATTCTCTCTACCTCTCAGGTCCCCTAAATAAAGCAAAATCTCTAGGATTGACACTGCGTGCTAGACATATCAAACGAGAAGCGAGCGAAAAACCCACCGATAATAAAGGCAATGTAGTAAATAGTTTCTTTGGCACGCAATTTTTAATGCTTAATATCGGTGGGCGTCTTACCTATAAACCAAGCGAGCAAAACACCTATTTTGCGGATATTGACTACTCTAACTCCACTTATGATAATCGAGAAGGGCAAATCGGCACACTCGGCGCAAACTTAAGCGGGCAAAACTACACAGGTGGCTATGAAAAATGGGTGGGGGTAAATAAACTCGCCACTGCCCTAGCACACAGAGGCGACTACTCTTATGGCTCGTGGAAAAACACGATTCAATTTATGCACACAGAAAACACAGGGCGACTTGTCGTAGGTCCTAGTGCCAACCCAAATGCTACCAAAAATCGCGGAATCGCTAGCAATGATGTGATTGTAGATTCTAGGCTATTAGCACCGCTTTTTGAAAATACGATTGTAGGCTCAAACTTCCTTAATGTCGGCGCGGAATACCGCTTTGAAAACTACCACGACTTAGCCGCTACGCCTGCAAGCCATAACCGCAACACTTTGGCACTATTTGCCGAAGATGAGTGGAATATATGGGGCGGGATAACCCTCACACTTGGCGCAAGGTATAACTACAACGATAAATTCGGGCATAATGTAAGCCCACGCGCCTACCTCGTCTATGAGATTCTCAAAGGTTGGGCGATAAAAGGCGGGGTCGCCACAGGATATAAAGCCCCTTATGCAAACCAAACCATTGACGCAGTCTATGGCTATGGTAGGCAGGGCGCGTTGCCATTTATCGGCAATCCTAACTTAAAGGCTGAAAGCTCCATAAGCTATGAAATAGGCACGGTGCTAGATATGAAATATGTGGATTTCTCGCTCACACTCTTTCGCTCAAACTTCCGCGACAAAATCGAATCTCAAAGCGTAACGAGCGCAAATAATGACGCGTGTAGCACTAGCGGAGCGACTACTTGTAGTAGGGCGTATAACGCCAATAGCGCGTATTCGCAAGGCATAGAGGCGAGCTTTGGGTTAAAACCGCTGTATGGATTTAGCTTTGATGTGAGCTATACTTTTATTGATTCACAAATCACTTCAGGGAACAATCAAGGCAACCCGCTAAGCACCACTGCGCGAAACAATCTCTTTGGCAAAATCGCCTATCAATACTCGCGCTTTAATGTGTTTTTGCAAGCGCACTTTAGAGAGGGTATCGTAAATACCACTGCGCTAGGCAATAGCGCGCAAGCAGTCGCGCTAAAAGAGCTACTCGGCGGAATCTACTACAAACCCTCCACCGTGCTAAATCTAGGAGCAGGGGTGAAAATCACGGATAATGTGAGGGTAAATGCGGGGATTTACAACCTGCTAGATACCAACCTCGCGGATTTTAGAAACTACACTTATGGTAGCTCAAATGCAAATGTAAGCTACTATGGTCCCGTAATCCAAGAGGGCAGGCGATATTTTGTAACTTTGGTAGTTGATTTTTAAAGCCTAGTTTTTGAATGACTAGATTTTTTAATGTTTAGATTTTGTTGAAACTAGATTTTGATACAGCGCGCGCAAGTGTGGCAGTAGGCTTTGATAGCGCGACTAAGTGTTTTTATAAATGTTTCTAAAAGTAATTTTTTGGAAATATTGCAAGGTATTTGTTGATTTGTTTTTAGATTTTGGCTTTTTTGGATTAAAATCTCATAGCTAATAATTTTTAGCAATTAGATGTTCAACAGATAAATGCAAAGGGACAATAAATGGAAACACTATTAGCCATTATCGGTTTTGTGGCACTGATTGCGATGGTTTTGCTACTGATATTAGACAAAGCAACGCCTGCGATGACTTTTATCATCATTTCAAGTATTGTGGGATTTGGGCTTGTTGGGCTAGAGGCGTTAAATATTGGTGCGGGTATCGGCAAGGCACTTGGGATAAAAAGTGGAATCTTTGGGCTAAAAGAGCTAGGGGATTTTGTAAAAAGTGGCATTGGGAGTGTATCTGCGACAGCGGCGTTATTTATATTTTCTATTTTATTTTTTACCCTGCTTAGTTCAGCAGGCGTTTTTAATCGTATCATAAACGCGCTTTTGCGCTCTATCCCTGCAAACCCCTATGGCGTTTGCGTGCTAACTGTCATCATAGCAATCATCGCGCATTTGGACGGCTCTGGGGCTTCGAGCTTTCTCATCGCTATCCCTGCGCTTTTGCCCATCTATGTCAAAATGCAGATGCGCACAAGCACTTTAATGCTAATCTTAACCGCGAGTATGGGCGTTATGAATCTTTTGCCGTGGGGTGGTCCTACACTGCGCGTGGCAAGTATCATTAGTCAAGATGCCACAAAACTATGGCTAGAGCTTATGCCTATGCAAATAGTGGGGCTTATCTTGGCGTTATGCCTAGCCATTTATATGGGATTTGTAGAATCCAAACGAATCGCGCTAGGGCTAAACCCTAAGAGCGAAAATGATTTTATCGATAGCGCGTTTGAGGATAGTAAAAAGTCGCATTTAACGCGTGATGATAGATTTTGGGCAAATGTAGCGTTGCTAATCTTTGTGCTAGTCTTGCTCGTGTTTTCTGGCTTGCCTAGCTATTTTCCCTTTATGATAGGCGTAAGTCTTGGCTTTATCCTAAACTACCCAAATCTAAAACACCAACAATCCATACTCAAAGAAGCCTCTAGCGCGGCTATGATGATGGCGACCGTCCTGCTTGCCGCAGGCGTGCTTATCGGCGTGTTTGATAAATCTGGGATAATGAAACTTATGGCACAGCTAATCTTAGAAATAATGCCACAATTTATGGGAGGGCATTTGGTGCTTTTGGTGGGGCTAAGTGCTGTGCCTATGGCGTTGATTTTTTGCACGGATTCGTATTTTTATGGATTGCTCCCTATCGTAATCGCTGTGGGAGAGGCATTTGGCATTAGCTCTAGTGCGCTTGGGATAGCTATGGTAGTGGGGAGAAACTGCGCGACATTTATAAGCCCTGTCGTGCCTGCGACACTGCTAGGGTGTGGCTTATCAGGGGTAAGCATAAAAGAGCATATCAAAACTTCGTTTTTTTGGGTGTGGGGGATTAGCGTTATGTGCCTTGTGAGTGGGGCTATGCTAGGCGTCATCAGCTTTTAGATTTTGGTGATAAACCTACGATGAAATCTAAAACAAAAACCCTCATAAAATCAGCGACAAAATCCGCCAAAAAATCTATCATAAGACTTCCCACGAAATCTACCATAAAATCCCCCACAAAAGCCGACACAAAATCTGCGACAAAATCTACCATAAAACCCCGCACAAAATCCCCAAAAACGCTTTTTTGGGGTATTGTGCTAATGCTCCTCTCTACGATTTTCTTAGCCCTTATGAACGCGCTTTTAAAATACCTCACTATGCTTGGCTACTCATCGATGGAAAATGTCTTTTTCCGCGCGTTTTTTATGGTGCTTACGCTTTATAGCATAATCCTCTTTTTCCCCGCACTCTCACGCATTTCCCCGCGCATAAAAAAGCCCAAACTGCAAGCAAAGCAAAAAGGCGGATTTTCCTCACTGCTTATGCGCGGGCTTTTTGGCGGGGTGGCGGTAAGCATTGCGTATTACAATTTCGCGACTATCCCGCTCGGTATCGCTACGGCATTTTTACAATCCACGCCCATTTTTGTGGTGTTTCTCTCATTTTTCACGCGCAGTAAGCCTAGTGTGTTTGCGTTTATAGCGACTATCGTAGGATTTGTAGGCGTGCTTTTGGTGGCAAACCCTGAAGCAAGCGAGATTCCGCTCTTTAATGCGGTGATTGGAATCATCGGGGCGATTTTTGCCGCTATCGCGTTTCTTACCATTCCCACGCTCAAAGCATTTTACACAAGCGAAGCAGTCGTGCTGTGGTATGGCGTAATGATGTGTATCGTGGGAATCATAGGAATGTGTGTCAGCATTGATAAAATGGGGGGTTTTATTTTCCCCTCGTCTTTTGCGTGGATTCTCTTTATTTTGACAGGCGTGGTGGGGACAATCGGGCAATGGCTAATGACAAAATCCTATATGTTTGCCTCGCCAAATGTAGTCGCCCCTATCACTTATATGCGCATTGTGTGGAGCGTGTTTTTGGGCGTGTTGCTAGGCGATAGCTTCCCAAATCTCTTGCCTAGCATTGGAATCACCCTTATCTTGCTCTCTGGCACGCTCATAGGGCTAAATGCAATCAAAAAAGATTCTGCGCAAAATTCTACAAAGTAGGCAAAATCTAGCCAAAATATTCTCATAGCGCAAACTTAGACAAAATCTAAGAAATACTTGCCAAAAATCTACAAAATCTTTGCCATAAAATCTAAGCAACTTTTGCCAAAATCTAACCAAAATCATAGAATCTAGCAAAAAATCTACCCCAAAATCTAGCCAAATCTATATCAGCGGTTTATCCATTTCTTTTGGGATTTTTAAGTCCATTATTTTTAGCACGGTTGGTGCGATATTATTTAGCCCGCCTTCACTCACGCTTTTTACCCCCTCTGCTAGCACGAAGCAATACACATCGCCTACCGTGTGATTTGTCTTTATCTCGCCTTTGTCATTTTGCATTTCTTCGCAATTCCCGTGGTCGCTTGTAAGCACCACAGCATAGCCACAAGATTTTGCCACTTCATAGATTTTGCCTAGCTCTTTATCGACTGCTTCTACCGCACGCACAGCGGCTTCGTATTTGCCCGTATGCCCCACCATATCGCCATTTGCAAAATTTACCACCACAAAATCTTTGCCCTCTTTTATCGCTTCACACACCGCATCTCCCACTTCTGGCGCGCTCATCTCTGGCTGCAAATCATAAGTCGCCACCTTTGGCGATGGGATAAGCACGCGAGATTCGCCACTAAAAGGCTCTTCTACGCCACCATTAAAAAAGAAAGTTACATGGGCGTATTTTTCGGTCTCTGCGATATGGGCTTGGGTTTTGCCCTCCCTGCTTAGCACTTCGGCTAGGGTGTTTTGGGGCGTGATTTTGGGAAACAAAATAGGATATGGGAAGCTCTCATCATATTGCGTCATTGTGAGGGTTTGCTCCGCATTTTGCGGGGTTTTTAGCCCCTGCCCAAACCATTTTGGACGATGAAATTCGCAAAACGATTCATCGCTTAATGCTTGGATTATCTCTCTTGCTCTATCGGAGCGAAAATTTATCATCATTAGCCCATCTTTAGGCTCAAATCCACAAAATCCATTAAACGCCATTGGCTTGATAAACTCATCTGTAATGCCCTGTGCGTAGGATTGCTCTATGTATCGGTATGGGGTTAGATTTGGGGCAGAATCTAGTCTTGGATTTTGCAAATTTGCTTGCAATGATGATTTGACATTAGAATCTAGGCTAGATTTTGGGCTAGATTCTAATGTGGATTTTACCCTCCCCCTAACCCCCTCCGCAAGGGAGGGGGAATCTATTTTGTCATTTGTAGCCCCCTCCGCCACATTTTGATGGCTTGGGGAGGTGGAATCTATTTTGTCATTGCGAGCAAAATCGCTAGATTTTGCGTGGCAATCTATTGTTTTGTCAATGATTTTTTTGTCATATTGAGGCTTTGAAAAAGCCGAAATATCTCTATTTTTAAGCTGTGATTGAGATACTTCGGTCGCTTGCACTCCCTCAGTATGACAAATTGTTGTTTGTGGATTTTGCTCGCAAAACTGCGCCCACTCGCTATCGCCCACTCGCAATGACGAACTATCGCTAGATTTTACCCTCCCCCTAACCCCCTCCGCAAGGGAGGGGGGATTTTTTTTATCATTTGTAGTCCCCTCTGCCATATTTTGATAGTTTGGTGAGGGGGGATTTGGATTGCCACGCGGATTTTTTAAATCCGCTCGCAATGACGATTTTGCCATACTAGAATCTTTGCCACCATTTTTCCCCACAATTCTAGTTTGTGAGGTGGTGCTTGTGGAGTTTTTTGTAGATTTTAGGGGTGAGCTAGGCTCTCTTGCCTGCGAACTCTCAACATCTGCAAAATCTATGCAATGATTATCCGCAGACAAATTGTCATTACCCAAAGACGAATCGCTCTCACCAAAAGCGATGACTTTATACGCCTCTTCTATCCTCTCCCACCGCCTATCCCTATCCATAGCATAGTATCGCCCGCTCATACTTGCGATTTTGATACCCTCTACCTCATCGCATAGATTTTGCACCCGCTCTAAATACCCTAGTGCCGAAGTCGGCAATACATCTCGCCCATCAGTGATAAGATGAAGCCATACGCGCTTGCCAAATCCTGCGTAGATTTTTGCCACTGCCAATAAATGCTCCAAATGGCTATGCACCCCGCCATCACTCATAAGCCCTAGCAAATGCACTTGTTTGGAGTTTTTGGCGTGGTTTTGCAGTAGCGGATTTTGTGCCAAAGAGCCATCTTGCAAAGATTTTTGTATCCGCACTAAATCTTGATAGAGAATCCGCCCAGAGCCTATACTTGTATGCCCTACTTCAGAGTTTCCCATCTGTCCTTTTGGTAGCCCCACAGAGTCGCCATAAGTGTGAATGAGGCTATAAGGCACATTTGCAAAAAGCCAATCATAAGTGGGTTTTTTAGCATTTGCGAAAGCATTGTAAGGGGAGGGGGGCTTATGCCCTATGCCATCGGTGATGATAAGCACGCATTTTTGTGGTTTTGTGAGGTTATTTTTCATCGCTATCCTTTATAATCGTTGTAATCAATCGTTGCAAAATCATAAAATCGATTATGTTATTTAAGCACAAAAGGGCTAATTTTTTTTAACGCTTTAAATACATTTGCATAATTTAGAATCTAAGAATGCCTTTTGGGGTATAATCCGTTTTTTAAGCGCAATATTAAAGCACAAAATGCTACAAATAAGGAAAAAAATGGAATCAAAATCAAACACAAAATCTAGTGAAAATATGGACTTAATCCCCCCAAAAAGCACGACTTTGCCCCCTGTGCTTAGTATCGCGGGGAGTGATTGTAGTGGGGGGGCTGGCTTGCAAGCGGATTTAAAAACATTTAGCGCGCACAAACTCTATGGAATGAGTATCGTGCTAAGCGTGGTAGCAGAAAACACACAGCGCGTAATCTCTAGCTATGATATGCCTGCCAAATCCATAGATGAGCAGTTTGAAGCGGTGTTTAGCGACATCGTGCCACGCGCTAGCAAAATCGGTATGCTAGGAAGCGAAGAAATCCTAGAATGCGTGAGGGCAAATCTAGTGAAATACAGACCCAAAAATATCGTGCTAGACCCTGTGATGTTTGCCAAAAATGGTTACCCGCTTATGCCAAAATCTGTGCGGACAAAGCTAGAGGGGATTTTGCCTCTATGTGATGTGCTAACGCCAAATATCCCAGAGGCTAGCGAGCTAGTGGGATTTGAGATAAAAAATATGGAATCTATGAAAGAGGGGGCGAAAATCCTCTATGAAAAAGGCGCAAAATCCGTGCTAATCAAAGGCGGGCATAGCATAAATCTTAGCGATTCAAATGATATTTTTTATGATGGGCGTGAAATCATAATCCTAGAATCTAAACGCGTAGCCACCAAAAACACGCACGGCACAGGCTGCACGCTAAGTAGCGCAATCGCTTGCAATCTAGCTATGGGAAAAGATGCGCTTCAATCCGTGAGAGAGGCAAAAGAATATGTATTTGGTGCGATTTTGCATAGTCTAAATCTAGGCGGGGGCAATGGTCCTACAAATCATTTTTTTAGATTTTAGGGGTGGATTTTGGATTTTAGGGAGCAGATTTTGGGGGGTGGTTTTTGTGGAGCAGATTTTAGGTGGTGGATTTTGGGACTTCTTTTGGGGCAGATTTTGGGATTGCTTTTTGGGGTGGGGGCATTAGATTTTAGAGAAATTGGGGCTTTATTAGCCTAATCAAAGCCCTTGTATGATTTATCTGCGATGTCTTGCAAAGAGAGGGGAGAATCTATCTTTGTAGCGACAAATCCCAAAGATTCTAGCTGTTTTATCGCTTCTTTTTCCATAGTATGCACTTTTGATAATAGCTCGCTTGATAGCGCGAAAGTCGTGTCCTCGCCGATGATTTCAGGGATAATCCCTACGATATGGATTTTGGGCAAATCACCCATAATCTGCGTTAGTCGAAGGGTTTGTAGCATTTCGACTTCGTGCGCACTCCCTGCCCAAGAGACTTGCTTAGGAAGCGCATCAAAAGGGAAGCTATACACATCGCCTATTTTGCCACCTCTGACATCTACGGTGTCTAGTATCAGCACAAAATCATACTCTACGATAAGCGGGATAAGGGCTTGGGCTAGCGTGCCACCATCGATAAACTCTAAACTATATTTTTCTAAACTATGTTTTGGATTTTCGCTAGAATCTAGCTCGTTAGATTTTGGCAAGCTAGTTTTGGGCAGATTAGATTTTGGCAAGCTAGTTTTTTGTGTGCTAGATTTTGTCGGAGCAGAATCTAGCGGGCTAGAATTTAGTGGATGGGTAAATTTGTAGTTTAGTTTTAGGTAGTTCATCAAATGCACGCCTATGCCCTCATCGCCAAACAAAATATTGCCAATGCCAAGCACAAGGACTCTCATAAACCCACCAAACTGCATAAAGTCAAACAATCACGCAAAACTAATAATCTATAAAATTAAGCCTACAAAAAATGCAAAAACAAAAAAACAAAGACGCAAGAATCAAACAAGATTCTTGCGTTTAGAAAAAATTTTAGAGACGCTTGCAAGTCTAAGGCGACTCAAGTCTAAGGCGATTTGAGATAGTTTCTAAAATCCCAAAAACTAGACTTTTAGCTTACCTTGATAGCGCACACCGCTTACGATACTATCTACGCCACCATTTGGATATTTCACAGAATTCCAAACCGCTAGATAAATATGCACAGGGATAAACACAATAAACGCCCAAGTAAGTATATGGTGTATCACGCGCACATTTGCTATCCCACCACACACGACTTCTACCCATTTAAAGCAAGCCCCTAGCACGCCACCTAGCCCGCTATGATAGACATTGCCATACAGCGCAACGCCTGTAAGGCTTATGAGTAGCACTAGCACGCCTAAGAAAAAGTATGTAGCAAATTGCAATGGATTATACGCGCCATCGATATGTGGGTGCTTGCCAATCCAAATATAAGTCTTAATTTGCGCTATCCACACTTGCGGTTGCAAAAACTGCCTAAAAGAGCGCCTCTCTTCACTGCACCCGTCTTTGTCAAAGAAAAACAAATACACGCGAAAAATCGAAATCCCAATCAGCACAAACCCACATATAAGGTGCAAGCTTCTCACATAGCCTTGCGTAAATCCTGTGGGCTCGCCACTAGGCGTGGTCTGCAAAAATGGCATAGCAATGTAAAATCCCGTGATAATAAGCGCGAAAATGCTAAACGCCCTAAGCCAATGAAAAATCCTCGTAAGCAATGAGAATTCTTCGTGTGCCATAAACTCTTTTTCACCCGAACCAATCGCTTCTCTCATTGTTATCTCCTTATCTTAGAATCTAAAAAGATTCCCTCCAAACTGCCCAACTATAATTCAAACAAATGCAACTCAAATAACGCCAAATATACCAAAATCTAGCCCAAAATCTAGCTAGATTTTAGCAAAACACTCACTAGATTCTAGCAAACGCAGGCTCAACTTTATATTGCGCAAGCTCATTGCCCTTAGTATCCATTAGATGCACCGCGCACGCGATACAGGGGTCAAAGGAATGAATATGTCGTATGATTTCTAGTGGCTGGGTTAGGTTTGCTACTTTTGTGCCTATTAGGCTCATTTCATAAGGTCCTTTTTTGCCTTGAGAATCCCTAGGTCCGCCATTCCAAGTGCTAGGGACGATGGCTTGATAGTTTTGGACTTTGCCATCTTTGATTCTTACCCAATGGCTTAGCATACCGCGTGGGACATTGCCGATAAATCGCCCTTTGTAGTCTTTTTTCTCATCGATTGTATAAGTCGCGCAAGTGCGAGTATCGACTTTTAGATTTTGTATTAGCGCGTTAAATGCTTTTAGCCCATTATCCACGATGACTTTTGCTTCTATGCAGCGCGCAGCCGTGCGCCCTAGCGTGCTAAATAACGCCCCCACAGGCAATCCTGTCTGTGCTAAAAACTTCTGTGCCACAGGCGTGATGTATGGGTTTTTGGCAGCTAGTCCTACTACTACTGTGGCTAGAGGTCCTACTTCCATAGGCTCTCCATCGTAGCGAGGGGATTTTATCCACGAGTATTTGCCATCTAGTTTTAGATTTTTGCTCTTTGTCTCTTTGCCATCTGCGCCGATACTTGTGCCATCTTCAAATCCTGTGTAGTTTGGCGTAGTCTGCCCATCATAGGGGTGCAAGCCTACTTTATCGGTATTTTCATATTTATACCACGAATGCGTAACTTCCTCTGCGATTAGGCTTTCATCGACTTCGTGCAAGGTGTTTAAATCGCCATTTTTTACCACACCCGTGCTGTATAGATACTCATCTTCTCCCACTTGGATTTCTCTAAATGACAAGAAGTTTTTCACTCCACAGCCCACTTGCGTTACAGATGGTTCATTTGCATAGACTTTGCCAGCCATTACCAAATCCGCCCAATAAGCGCGATTTACAAAATCAGCCACCGCGTCAAATTTGCCTTTCCATTCGCCTAGCCTGCTAGGGTCTAAAATATCCATTACAGAGGTTATGCCACCTACCGTTAGGCTTTGTGGGTGAGGCTGCTTACCGCCAAATACCGCCATCATCTTTGCCGCTTCTCTTTGGACTTCAAGTAGTTTTAGGTAGTGAGAGAGGACGATTAGATTTTGTTCAGGCGAAAATCTATAAGTCTTATGCCCCCAATACGCGTTTTGGAATGGTCCTAGCGCACCTTGTTTTACAAAATCCCCCACTCGTTTTTGCACCGCTTTTAGCTCGCTCTCCCCTGCAGCTAAAGGCAAATCTGTGTATAAATACGCCTCTTTTGCTGCTTTTGCAGGGTCGGCTTTTAGCGCGGAGGTAATATCACACCAATCAAGCCCGTGCAAAGTATAAAAATGCACAACATGGTCGTGCAAAAACAACGCCATATTCATTAGGCTTCGTGTTAGCTGTGCATTTAGCGGGGCTTTTATACCAAGTGCGTCTTCTACCGCCATAATCCCTGCTTTATAATGGCTATAAGTGCAAACGCCACAGATTCTTTGCGCGATAAATCCCGCATCTCTAGGATCGCGCCCTACGATGATTTTTTCTAGCCCTCGCCATAGCGTAGATGACGAAAACGCATCTTGAATCACATTATTATCATCTACAATCACTTCAATCCGCAAATGCCCCTCAATCCGCGTAATCGGATCTACTATTACTCGCTTTGACATATTCGCTCCTTTGATTAGATTTTGCGCTGAGTTTGTCGCTATTTAGCTTTTTGCGTGGTAGAGACTATGGCGTGTGCTGCGATACCCACAGCCGTAGCCGCCAAAATCACCGTGCCTATCGTATCAGCAGTTTTATCCGCACCATATCCACCAAACGCCGTATGGAAAGGCGTATTGCCAAGTGGTCGCTCAAATGGACTCATCGTATCCCAAAAATTTGGCTCTGAGCAACCGATACAGCCGTGTCCTGCTTGTATAGGCCAGCTTGTGTGTGAGTTAAATCGTAATTTTGAGCAGTTGTTGAAAGTATATGGTCCTTTGCACCCGACTTTATAGAGGCAGTAGCCATTTTTTGCGCCCTCATCGCCAAACTTTTCCACAAACTCACCCGCATCAAAATGCCCTCTGCGTTCGCACAAATCGTGGATTCTGTGCTGATAAGCCCAAGTAGGACGGCAAAAAGCATCAGTAGGGGGTAGCTTGCCAAATAATGCGAAATAAAGCACATTTCCTACGATATTTTTTTCGCTAGGCGGACAGCCGGGGACTTTTATCATCGGTTTTGAGATGATAGCATCTAGTGGCTGGGCATTCGTTGGGTTTGGATATGCTGCTTGCACGCCACCATAGCTTGAGCAAGTGCCGATAGTAAAGATTGCCGCTGCGCCTGCCGCTGCTTCTCTGCATTCTTGTGCGCCTGTGCGTCCGTGCGCTCCGATGGTTAGGAAATATTCGCTACTTCCTTTTGGGATTCCACCCTCTACCATTAGTATGTAGTTGCCTTTGTGCTTTTGGATAGCATTTTCTAGATTTTGCTCGGCTTGGTAGCCTGAAGCTGCCATTATGGTTTCGTGGTATTCTAGGTTGATAATATCAAACAAAATGCTATCAATGCTCGGGTCTTCGCTACGCAACAAACTCTCAGAACAGCCCGTGCATTCTGCCATATGAAGCCAAATCACAGGCAGGCGATTTGCCACCTCTGCTGCGCGCGCTGTAAGCGGGACAAAAGACGCAGGAAGCGACAAAGCAGCCGTCATCGCCGTAGCCCATTTCATAAAATCCCGCCTACTAATGCCCTTTGATTCTAGCTCGTTATGCAGATTTTTATCTGCGTTGTGAGCGGGCAAATGACTCAATCTATCTAGCCTCTCTTTTGCTTGCTGATACATCGTATCTGTGGCATTTGTGCTAGAATCCACAGAATCCACTATGCCTATGGAATCCACTAAATGCTTGCTTTCTACGCTACTTTGCATAATGACACTCCTTGACTTAAGATATTGAAAAACAAATCTTAAAATACTAAGATTTGTGAGAAAATATAGTAATACTATTTTTATTAAATCTACCTTAAAGCAATATCATTATTACAGCAATTTTGATAAAAGGTAAAAATTCTGCTTATCTTTTGAGGGATTTTACGCAAAAATATGTATAAAGCGTGAATATTTCTAGCAAAAAGTCAAGTATTTGTTAAGTTTATCGTTCTTAAAATCTTGCTGTGATACAGCTATGATATAAACCAAAATCTAAAATTTTTTATTTAAATCCTCTGCTTAATCTACTTAAAATCCCCCTAATGTTAGTCAAATGTAGATTTTGTATTGTGTAGCAATTATGGTGGTGTCGCAATTTATGGCAATGGGGATTTGCAAAAAGAAGGCAAAAATGCTATTTTTGCCTTCTTAGATTTTTGCTAGATTTTGGATTTTGCTAGATTTTAGTGTGCAAAATCTAGCGTGCGATTTTAGATTTTCTCTTTTTGCCATTTATGCAAATCATATAAGCACCATAAAAAATGCACCACAAAAAATCGCGCTAAATTTTATAAAATCCCATAAATAAGCTACTTGCTACTATTGCTACCATTGCTACCATTTTAGTTTGCCCGTGCGATTTTCGTTTTTTAGGATTTTGACCATATCATCGTGGGTTTTGCATTCTAGCTCGCTTCCATAGAGTTTGCAGATTTCATTTAGATAGTGCGTGCTTTGCTCGCTATCTTTGCTTAAAATAGCTTTTTTATACCCCTCAAATGACATATCAAGTTTTAGCTTTCTCTCATAGTTTGTTTGCTTGATTAGTTGTTCTAGCCGTTTTGTATCCGCGATAATTTGGGGGAGCATTTTTTCACAAAGCGCGGAGATTTCCTCATAGCGTTTTTTAGAGATTTCAGCTTGTGCAAACGCCCCAAAAAGCGTGTCAATCCCAAAATCTACCGCCTTACAAAACCCTACCACAGCGATAGAACCCACAATGATACATAGCGTAGGTGCGACAAACGCCGCTAAAAATGGCGTGATAATCGCACCTAATGCAGTCTCAATATTTTCCTCAAGCCCTGTGATAGCCACGACTATCGTGGCAGAAAATAGCCCCTTTATGATAGTTTTTAGGCATTCTTTAAAGCTAGAAACTTTGCCCGTGATATAGTCGGTTATGGCGTTGTATATGGATTTTGCGGCACTTCGCAATTCTTTCCAAATCACTTCTAGCTTCCCTGCGATAGATTGGAAAATCTGCCTCAAAAGCCCCATAATCGTATCGATTGCGCCAAATCCGCTTCCGCGCACAAACGCACCTTTTAGCTTACTTATCACATTATTTATTAGCCTTTTGATTCGCGTGGTTATGCTGACATTGTTATTGCCATTAAATGCGTCTTTGATTTCATAGATTGCACCATTTGCTAGTGTGGCTAATGCCACCACAACTGCGTCTGACAATCCTGCTTGGGCGATATGTGCGCTAGTAGCTACGCTTTGCGTGATGACTGCGGTGGTGCGCGGATTTTCACACATTATGCGATTGCAAAAGTTATTTGCCTCTAGCAAATCTAGTGCCTTTTGTGCTTTTGCCCTCTGTGCTTCATCTTTTGGATTTGCCACCATTTTTTCTAGCTCGGCTTTGTGCTTTTTGTAGTCATCAAGTGGCATTTTTAGAGAATCGTTATTGTCTAAATACCTATCGTGCAATAAATCATCCGTTTTTTGAATCACTTTTAATTGCTCTTGTTTGATGATTTTGCCATTTTTATCAATGGTTACGGTATCGGTATTTGTATGATTTTTGAGCGATTTGCCATTGCCCTCACGCATATCGCTATTTATGAGATTTTGCATACTAGGCGAGCTAAAATCCATATTTTTGACTTCATCGGCATAATTTGCCATTATAAAGTCATATTTTGCTTTTTGTTCGCCTTTTAGCTTTTTGCCGTCTTTGATTTGCTGTTGCGCCTTTTGAATCTCAAAAAGCGTATCGGTAGTATAGGTTTTTTCTCCCTTATTAAAAAGTGCGCTTGAAATATTTTGCATTCCACTATCTAGCTCCTCAAAATACTGCCCAAAGGCTTGTGGATTCTTTTTGTGTTGATTATACGCTCGACTAGATTCATTAGTCATTCCCACACTTGCGCCATAAGCCTCATAAGTATTTAGACTAAATATATTTAGCCCAAATCTTGCCAAAGTTTGATTCCCTATCTCATCAGTGATTTCTTTGATGATTCCTTCATATTGCATTGTAGCTGACATTTTCTTACTCCTTAGATTTTGTTAGATTTTGTAGCAGAATCAAAAGCGATTATGTCCCTTGATTCTGCCCACTATTTTGTAGATTTGCATAGCCAAAAAGCCAAACTAGCCAAATTTCTTTTGCAACTCGTCCATTAGCTTTTTTGTCTCTTTTTGAGCGGCGATGATTTTTTTGGTAGTAGGGTCATTATCAAACAAAATGGGTGCGTTTATGATAGCTTGCGTTGTCCCTGCAAGCTGAATCATATCTGTAACGCTTTTTTGCTCATCTTTGTCCCATTGATGCACTTCATCGCCTTTTTTATCGATGAGATTTTCTACCAGATACATTGCCTCGCCAAATGCCTGCTCGATTTTCACCAAAGAAGCTTTTGTCTCTTGCGCCCTATCATATATTTGCACCCAAAGTAGCTTTTCTACCTCTAGACTCGCACAAACAGCCTCAACCGCAGTATGATAGCTCATCGCGTCATATTTTTTGCTCTCCGCAGATTTTGCCCACACTAGCGCAGCTACGGCGATGACAGGTGCGGCTACGATACCACCTAGCACAGCAGTCCCACCAGCCACACCTAGCCCACCAATAGCAGTAGCACCACCGCCTAGCCACGCCAAAGTCGCATTTGTAGCAGCTATGCCACTAAGAGAGCTTATCGCTGTGCCTGTGGAGGCTGTGGCTAGAAGCCCTACTGCACCATACGCACCAAACCCAGCCACAGCCCCAGCTAATCCACCACCGACAAGTCCGCCAAGTGCTTTTTGCAAATCAATAAGATTTTGCTTAGCTTCTTTAAATTTTGTCAAATCAAAATCTTTAAGAAACTCGCCTAAATCCTTTTGCTTTTCAATCTTTAATTTGTCGATAAGATTCAAATATCTAGGGAAAGTTTCCTCAATCACAAGTTTTTTATACTCTCCAAGTTCGGCGAATTTTTGCTCTGCTTCATTTTTGTGCTTTTTTAACTCTTTTTCGCTTGATTCATACTCCTCTTTTGCTTGCTCGTGCCAATATTCCGCCCTTTCTGAATCTTGATATGCGTCATAGGCTTTTTTTGCTCCAAAAATCGCAGACGCCCCAGCTACTAGTCCTATCCCAATCGGTATCAATGGTAATGCCATTTTAAACTCCTTTTATGTGTTTGTAATTTTCATTCTAAAATTTTCGCTAATGCCCTGTTGCTCTTGCAAAGCATTGCAACACTTCGCATTTAGCTTATAAAACTCCGCCTTTGATAAAATGCTAGAGAAATACTTCTCAAACATTTCATCTACCCTGCAAACTAATGGGCGCGTTTCATAGATTTTGCATTCATTTGTAGCCAAATCTAAATGCTTGCACACCCCATCTCCGCTGTGATACTCGCTTAGCTCCGCAATGTGTGCGATACTTTTGCAGCACGCCCCACATTTTGTGCATTCAAACGATTCTAGTTTGCCCTGTGCATTGTCTAACGCCTCTACTTTTTGCGCTTTTTTCAACGCCTGTGTTTCCCGTGCGTTTTGCAACGCTCTTGTTTTGTTTGCGTTGCTTAACGCTTTTGTTTCTTGTGCGTTGTCTAACGCTTGTTTGTTTCGTGTCTTTTCTAACTCCATTTTCCTCTTTATCCACACCCCCTAAATCTAAAATAAATATGCAAGTTTTTTTGCATTTGATATTAGACAAAAAAAAAAAAACGGATTTTAAATATAGGGGGGTTTAGCGTGGAGGTTTATGGATTTTGGTAAAACCATTTTGCATTGCGTGATAAGTTACGCAGTAGTTGGGTGATAGTTGCGCGGTAGTTGCGTGATAGTTGGTAGTCGTGTGCTAAGATTTTGGATTTATGCCACATTGAGAAAAAAATATTGAGCAAAAAATGACAACAAAAGGCAATAAATGCTACAAGTCAAAAATCTAAATGCTTCTTTTGGGGATTTTGCCCTGCAAAATATCAGCTTTAGCCTCGCAAAAAATGAGCGACTAGGCATACTAGGGGAGAGTGGCAGTGGCAAAAGCCTACTATCCCAAATCCTGCTAGGGCTAGCTAGCCCAGAGCGACTAAGCGGGGAAATCCTCTTTGAAAACAAAGCGATTTTAAGCAATGCTAATAACGCAAAATCTAGCGATTCTCTCTATGCCAAGGATTTGCAACTCATTCGTGGCGCACAAATCGCCTATATCCCCCAATCCCCCCTAAGCGCGCTAAATCCGCTCCACACCATACAAAAGCAAATAAGCGAAATGTTTATCCTGCATAAAGACAAAGTAGAAAATCTATCCAAAAAAGACATATCAAATCTAGTCGATAAAGCCCTGCATAGCGTGGGGCTAAAAAGTGAGCTAAAGATGCGCTTCCCTCATCAGCTAAGCGGGGGGCAAAGACAGAGGGCAATCATAGCTATGATGAGTGTGCTTAGCCCAAAGGTGCTTATCTGTGATGAGCCTACGACTGCGCTAGATGCGAGCATTCAAAAGCAGATTTTGGATTTGCTTTTGGGGCTTAAAAATGTCGCGCTGATAATGATTAGCCACGATTTGGGCGTGATAAGGTATTGCACGCAAAATCTAATCATCATAAAAGATGGACAGATACTACAACAGGGCAAAACAAACAAAATCATCTCTAGCGCGACAAATCCCCCGCAAACGATTTTAGCTACACAGTTAGCCACGCAGAGCCAAAACTCACAAGACAAAATCTCACAAAGCCAAAATTCACAAAGCAACACCACAAAATCTAGCCAAAATCACGCCTACACGCAAATGCTACTAAACGCCCTAAAACTTGATAAAAACACATCTATCCCGCAAAAAAAAGAAATCCTGCGACTAAGCAAGGTGGGAATCTGCTATGAAAAAAGGGCGTTTTTTTTGCGTAAAGATATTTTGGTTTTAAGCGGGGTGGATTTGGTGCTGTATCGTGGGGAGTGTCTAGGGATTATAGGGGAGAGTGGCAGTGGCAAATCTAGTCTAGCACTAGGCATACTAGGGCTTATCGCACATAGCGGGCAAATCGCTATAAAATCAAATCTTATGTCAAGCCTAGATTTAGGTGCTTTTTCAAACGATTTAGATTCTAGGCTAAAATCTAACGGGGAATCTAGCCTAGAATCTAGCCTAGTTTTGCCTCCCAAAAAGCGTGATAAATCCTTTTGCAATGCCGTGCAAATCGTCTTTCAAGACCCGCTAAATTCGCTAAATCCTAGATTTTGTGTGTTTGAGATTTTGCTAGAGGCATTGGGAGATGAAAACGCTTTGTGGGACAAAAACGGCGGCAAAAAGGACAAAAAAAACGCACAATCACAAAAAATAGCGCGTATCTTAGAGCTACTAAAAAGCGTGGGGCTTAATGAGGGGTTTTTGTATCGCTATCCAGAGAGCCTTAGCGGTGGGCAAGCCCAGCGTGTATCTATCGCCCGCGCCCTAGCCAAAAATCCTAAGATTTTGCTACTAGATGAGCCCACAAGCGCGCTAGATAAAAGCACGCAAAAAGAGATTTTGGGGCTACTTTTGGATTTGCAAAAAAAATATGGGCTAAGCTATGTGTTTATCAGCCACGATTTGGGTGTGATAGAGGCGATGTGCCATCGTGTGATAGTGCTAGCAAATAGCGCGAAGCTAGAGGATTTGCGTAGGTGTGAGGGCGGGGGAGAAGGCGAGATAGATGGCGTGAGTGGAGGGGGAAATATCGGTGGCGTGGTGGTGGAGAGTGGCAGTGTCGATGAGGTGTTTGCCTCGCCCAAAAGCGCATATACCAAATCCCTTTTGGAAGCGTATATTTAGTGTATATTTGAGGTTTGGACTGCATTAAGTGGATTTTCTTGTGTCAATGTGTGTCAATCCAAACACTCATCGTCATTGCGAGAAAATCCGCTAGGATTTTCTCGCAATGACGATGAGTGTTATGTCTGTCATTGAAAGCGGATTTGTCAAAATCCGCGTGGCAATATACAATCAAAAATTACAAAAAAAAAGCGTTATTTGACAATTTGCGCTTATAGATTGCCACGCGCAACAAGTTGCGCTCGCAATGACGGCGTGGCAATCTATCATCAAAAAATCACAAATATTTTGCAAAACCTAAGCCCGATAAAACCCACACTAAAGCGTAAGCAAAAACGCCTCTAGGGCTTCTATTTCCTCCACACTTAGTTTTAGCTCGCGTATCAGCGGGTCAAGTTTGGGGGCTAGATTGTCCCCACTTGCATCATAGCCGATAGAAAATCGCTTCGTATCCGCAAAAGGAAATGCCGCATCATAAAGATGAATAAGCCCGACTAAATTTGGCGAGATTCCATTATGCAGATATGGCGCGCTTTTGCCGACATTTACTAGGCTAGGCGTCCTAAAAGCCCCGCTATCAAGGGGATTTTGGCTTACCTCATATCGCCCCAAATCCTCTAGCCCCCTCCCATAAAACGCCACACCGATATTGTGAAACTTTTTATCACTCAAAATCGCTCCATAATGGCAATTCATACACTCACCCTTGTTGCGAAAAATATCTAGCCCAAAAAGCTCTTTATCGCTTAGCGCGCTATATTCGCCTTTTAAAAAGCGATTAAAGCGCGTATTTTGCGGGACTAGCGTGCGCTCATAAGTAGCGATTGCCTTTGTGATATTTTCGATAGTGATTAGGGATTTTGCGCGGGCGATATTTGCCCTGCTTAGAGGCTTTGCAGGGGTTTTTGTGGCAGATTTTGTGATGGTTTTTAGGGCGGATTTTGGGTTAGATTTTGTGCTAAAATCCCCTATCGCATTGTTGCTAGTGTCTTGACTAAAATCGATTTTGCTAGAATCCACCCTAGTGAGCTTATGAAACGCCTTGTTGCCAAATACCGCTTGGGCTTGGGCTTTGACTTCATCGCGCTTTAGCGGTGGGAGGTGGGATAGCTTTGAGTGGCTATCATCGGCGCTTTGTGGCATTATCTTGCCATCTCTTGTGGTTTTTGGCAGAGGGGTTTTGGATTCTTGTTTGATTTCATTGGCTAGATTTTTGACTTTAGAATCTAAGCTAGATTTTTGGCTAGATTTCCCGCTATCCAAATCCTGCGCGTTATCTCCAAAATCCTCTTGCAAATGCTCTTGCACAAATCTTTCATAATCCTCCCCCTTTGCTTCTTTGAAAGCATTAGGCTCGCTTAAAGCCCACGCCTTTTGTAGCTCACTATCCCCAAAGCTAGCGACAAATAGCGCGTAGTATTCGCTCGCTTCTTTGATAGATTTTTCGGCATTTTTTAGCGTGTTTGCCATTTCTACGGGGTCTATCATCGGTCCTAGTGCCTGCGCTTCTAGCCCCTGTGCTCTGCCGTCCCAAAAAAGCAATGGAAAAAACCCGCTCATCTCGATATTTGGCGCGTTTCTGCGCCCTTTTTGTCCATTATGCCCCATAGAGTTTGGCATTCCATCGCTATATCCTAGCTCTTTGTGATGACAGCTAGCACACGCAAATTGCCCGCTTTTAGACAATCTCGTGTCGTTAAATAGCTTTTCGCCTAGTGTTTTTTTGGGATAAGAGTATGGATTTTCGTTTGGAAATGGCGCGGTTTTTGGCAGGGGGGCAAACTCCTCCCATTCGCTCTCTACGCTTTTATCTAGCGTAGGTTTTGCCCACTGCTCCACAGGCTTGGCATACATAGCGCGGTATTTGGCATAGTCTATGCTAGGGCTTTGGGTGGTGCTTTTGGCATTTGCCTTTGCTAGCGCGACAAAGGCTACACACAGCACGATAACAACGGCGATTATGGATTCCATAGTGTGGTGCGTGAGGATTTCTCTAAGGCGTTTAAATGTGGTGTTTAGCATTTTTGTTGTTTGTTGCATTTTCTATCCTTTTGTGTGATTTGGTGTTGGGATTTGGTGTGATTGGCGTTGTTTTGTCATTGCAAGATTTTTTGCTAAATTTTGGCTAGATTTTCAAAAATCGCAAAAACTTGGTAATGCAAACTCTCATCGTCATTGCGAGAATCTGCGTTAGCAGATTCGTGGCAATCCACAAGCATAAATTTTTCAAAATAACGCTTTTTTTGTAATTTTTGGTTACAAATTGTCAAGCAATGTTTTTGTGGTTTTTGGTTGTAGATTGCCACGCGTTGCGTTGCAACGGTCGCAATGACGATAAATCTTGTCATACTGAGGGAGCGTAGCGACCGAAGTATCTCAAACGCAAAATCACAAGAGATATTTCGCTAACGCTCAATATGACAAACTATCCTATCATTGCGACCATTGCAATGAAATGTGTGTCAATGCGTTGTAGATTGCCACGCGTTGCGTTGCAACGCTCGCAATGACAACTGCGGAATCTAAAAAACCCACCCCCTTAATCCCCCTCCGCAAAGGGAGGGGGAATCTTTTCCGTCATTGCGAAAATTTGTGCAATATTTAGCCCAATAAGGAATGCCGTCATTGCGAGAAAATCCGCTAGGATTTTCGTGGCAATCTATGTCCACAAAATCACAAAAAAGCGTCATTTGGCGATTCTGTGTTTATAGCTTGCCACGATTCCGCTACGCGCAAAATCTCACAATGACGGCGTAGTATGGAGGGCGTGGTATGACAATATTAAACCAACTATGCTTTTTTGTCTATGCTTCCTTTTGTGCCTCCTTATTGATAGTTTGTTACAAGGTGTCAAAACTATGCAAAATCCCTAAAATTTATACCCCACTTGTGCCCAAAACTGCCTCCCTAGCGAATATCCTAGCACATAAGCATTGCTAGGCACGCCATAGAGTAGGACGCCATCTTCCCCGCTTAGAGTTACTAGATTTTTGCTCCCTAGCACATTATAAATATCAAAATTTGCATACAAAGTCTGCCCCTTATACAAATCTATCTCAAATCCCAAACGCATATCCCAATTAAAAACATTGCCAAGTGTCGCTGTGCTGTATTCATTGCATACATTTCTATTATTCGCATTGCACGATGGTGCGGGCAGTGAGTTTATATCCTGCCCAAGTTTGCTTAGCACCACTCTTTCATACTTGCCACGCCAGCTAAAAAAGTTATTCCACAGCCATTTTGTGCGCCATAGATTAAATGTATGCGTGGTGTTTAGCTTTAGCGTTAGAGGTTGGTTGTATTTTTGGGCGGGCATATTGCCATAAGTGGTAAGAGTGCCATTCCACACCACATTATCTTTTAGATTATAATCCGCGCTATGAGTGTTAAAATTGCGCGAAGTGTTGTTCCAATCTAGCGCAAAAAGATAAAAATGCTTTACCCCATAAGTGTCTAGCGGAATGCTATTTTGCAGTATAAAACTAACAATATCACTTTTGCTTTTTCCATCGTTGCTAAACTCATAATTAGCCGTGTTTGCATCGATAGCTTTTTGGATAATTTGTTTTTTGCCATCTCTGCGAATGTATTTGATAGTCGCGCTAAAACTCCCTAGATTTTGGGTAATGCTTCCCATTAGCTCATCATCATAAGGCACTTCTAAATCTTGCAATTTTGTCCTACCAGCTCCCACCGTTCCGTTGCTAAAATTGCCAGCAGTATAGTTAATGCCATTGTTACAAGCTATGCTAGAAGCGGGTCCCACTAGCTCATTCCACGCGTCATTGATATTGCACCTCCACAATGCGACACGATTATTCACCGTATCTGCATAAAATCGATATGTAAGCAAGTTGCGCGAATAGTAGCGATTTACCCCAAAAGTAAATGTGGATTGATAGTCTTTGGGTGCGGGGGTAATGTAGCTTAGCGAAAATCTAGGGGCGATTTTGTGCTTACCCATATAGTCATCGCCATCTAGCCTTAGCCCAAATCTAGCTTTTAGCTCTCCCCCCTGTCTATCTCTACCTATATCTAGGCTAGCACTATCCTCTGCATATAGCGCGTAAGTTAGCGTGCTAAACGCCGTTTTTCCCGCTTTTATCATTCCCATTGTGTAGTATCCCGCTGTTTCGGTAGCGGAGATGACACCAAAGCTATCGGGCAAACCATTCCATACATCGCCATTTACAAGTGTATGGGGTCCCCCTTGAATACCATTTTGAATAACGCCCGGAGGATAAACATACATAAGCGAATTTTCAGGGCGATTTCTCGTAGCGTCCTGCCATATAAACTCACCCCCTACACGAAAGATTTGACTAAACATATCAGTCCTCAAAGTATCAAAACTAAAATCACTTTTTAGGGTTATGTTGTTTTGAGTTTGATTGACAGAGCCTACTTGCCCTTCATATTGTGAGGTTAAGCGCGTGTAATAATTCACATCGCTTTTGCGAGAATTTTCTAAGCGCGAGTAGCTTAAAGTGTTGCTCCATAGCCCCATAGGAGTTTGCCATAACGCTTTTGCGCCCGTTTGGATTCCTCCTCCTTTCATCGTATAGCCTGAATTTTTATAGTTTGGCATAAAGTAGCGATTATTTTGAGGCATATACGCAAAGCTGTATTCTAAAGTAAGATTTTCTAGCGGATTATAAAAAAGTTTGGCATAGTAGTTGTCGCTTATGCGATATTGCGGAGTTTTTTCATCGACTTGTTGTGGGGAATTTTCGCCATAAGTGTTTGTTGTGTCTATGTATGAGCGCACGGTGGAATAGCTTGCGATTAGCCCTAGATTTTTGGTTATCCACCCTTCCAAACTTGCCCGCACAATGTGTTTGTAAAAGTCTTTTTGATAGTTTTCATTGCTTTGTCCGCCATTGGTGCTGATGATAGAATCTGCGGGCAAATCATAAACCTTAGTCATTCCCCCCTGTGTGTGCTGATAGCTGATATTTGCGTGCCAACCATTTGTGATTCCTTTGTCAAGTCGTGGCTTGCGGATATTTGCCTCCACCACTCCCCCGCTAAACCTCCCATACGCAGCACTTACATTGCTATCTAGCACGGTGATAGAATCTAGCAGGCTTGTATCGACATTTAGCCCTTGAGATTGTGAGCCTCTAAGCCTAGAATTGCTATTTGCCGAGCTGCCTGCGGGGTCGATTTCATTGCTCATCTCAAAACCATCTAGCAAAAAACTATTTTGATAGGGAAGCCCCCCGCTTATGCTTACATTTGCAGGATTTACCTCGCCTGCTTTGTTTGAAGTGTTAGAGGGATTATTGCTTACCACATTTGGTAGGACTTTGAGTGCGGAGATTATATCGCCATTGCCCGCAGGGAGCGAGTCTAGAAGCTTTCTATCCACACTACCTGCTTGAGAGGCAAAATCCTGCTCCTTATACCCTGTGGCTACGACTCTCTCTAGCATTTTTTCTTGGATATTTTTGTCATTTTGGGTGGAATCTACACTATGGTTTTGACTAGAATCTATTGGGGGGGGGGTGATATAATGCTAGGTTTTTCATCGCCAAAAGCGTTGTTTAGCATAAATAAGGTAGTTAGTGTAAAAAACGAATATAAGTGGGATTTTGCGGATAGATTTTGTGGTAGTTTTTGTGCTAGATTTTGTGGTAAATTTTGGGGGGCATTTAGGCAAGTTTTTGCGTAAGATTTTTGTGCATAAGATTTTGGGCAGAATTTTGTGTGTAGCATAGAAAAACTCCTAGTTTTTAAGTTTTTATATATGAGAAGCAAAATCGAAATAATACATTATTTTTGCAAAAATATCGCCAAAAAATTAAGAATGTTATCATTCTCAAAATCTACGCATAATGAGAATCACTCAAAAGAGCATAAACAAGGGATTTTCAATGGGATTTATAAAGATTGTAGAATATTTAGAGATGGATTTTGGTAGGTTTTGGCAAGGGGGTTTTATGACTTTTAAAAAGCATTTTTGCATAAAGCCATTTACTTTTTGCTACATTTTTTCTATCTTGTGGGGATTATTTTGTTGTGGAGATTATTTTGTGGGGGGATTATGTATTGGGGTTGTTTTATGTGGGTTATTTTTTTGGGTTATTTCTTGTGGGTTATTTTGTGATTGCCACGCGGATTTTGACAAATCCGCTTTCAATTACAATGAATACTTGTCATATTGAGCGAAGCGAAATATCTCTACTTGTTGTTTTTTGCGTTTGAGATACTTCGGTCGCTCCGCTCCCTCAGTATGACAAGATTTGCCGTCATCGCGAGAATCTGCGTTAGCAGATTCGTGGCAATCCACAATCTCAAATTGCCACGCAATGTTTTTGTGGTTTTTTATTGTAGATTGCCACGCCGTCATTGCGAGCGTTAGATTTTTGTAAAATCTAACGCGTGGCAATCTATAAGTATCAATTTTTCAAAATAACGCTTTTTTTGTAATTTTTGACTATAAATTGCTAAGTAATGTTTTTGTATTGTCTGGTTATAGATTGCCACGCGTTGCGTTGCAACGCTCGCAATGACGCCCACCCCCTAGCCCCCTCGTGCTAAGGGAGGGGGGATTTTTGGATTGCCACGATTTTTGCGATTTTTTGACAAAGCCACAAAATCTTGCAATGACAGAGATTCCCCCTCCCCTGTGGAGTTGCAATTTTTTCTTTTTCCCTCCACAAATTATCAAAATGCGGCGGAGGGGGCTAGTGGGTGGTTTTTTTGTCATATTGAGCGAAGCGAAATATCTCTCTTGTTTTCTTGCGTTTGAGATACTTCAGTGTGCCAAACCTAAGTATGACAAGATTTGCCGTCATTGCGAGAATCTGCGTTAGCAGATTCGTGGCAATCTATAAGTATCACTTTTTCAAAATAACGCTTTTTTGGTAATTTTTGGTTGTATATTGCCACGCGGATTTTGACAAATCCGCTTTCAATGACAGACATACCACGCCGTCATTGCGAGCGCAACTTGTTGCGCGTGGCAATCTATAAGTATAAAATTTTCAAAATAACGCTTTTTTTGTAGTTTTTGATTATAAATTGCTAAGTAATGTTTTTGTATTGTCTGGTTATAGATTGCCACGCGTTGCGTTGCAACGCTCGCAATGACGCCCACCCCCTAGCCCCCTCGTGCTAAGGGAGGGGAATTTTTGGCTTGCCACGATTTAGATTTTATCAACACAAAAACTAATAGACAAAAAAACGCAAAATCTAAAACAAAATCCACACAAAATCTAACCAAAAACGAAGCAAAATCCAAAATCTAACGATGACAAAATGGCAAATCACAGCTTATACCCGATTTGGAGGTAAAAGCTAGCTCCGGGGACTATGTAGTTGTCGTAGTAGCGGTTGTTTGTCATATTTAGAAATTGCGCGGACAAATCGATGCCATTTCTAAAAGCATAGCCTAGTTTGGCATTGAGTGTGAATTGTTCATCGTAGCTACCAAATACCCCCCAAATGCGAGAATTTATATCATCATAAAAAAACGCGCTTGTATAGTGAGCCCACAAAGAGCCATAGATTCCGTAGTTTGGCGCGTAGTTTAGAGAGAAATTTGCGCTGTGCTTGGGGATAGCGGGGAATTGATTACCTTTGGTGCTAGGTTTTGCGCTATTGCCTTGCGTGTTGGTTAGAAACTCGGTGTTTGTGAGCGTGTAGTTTGCGCCGAAGTTTAGTGCGCTATATATGGGTAGCTCTAGGGCGTATTCTATGCCGTTGATTCTAGCTCTGCCCGCGTTTTCGCGCTTGTATGGAGCAGCACTAGAGCCATCGCCTGCTTGGTATATCATATCAAACATTTCTATGTTGTAAAAATATAGGCTTGTATTTATCCACTTGCTTTTGTATTCTGCGCCGATTTCAAAGCTGATTGCCTGCTCGTGTTTTAGATTTGGGTTGTGCGCTCGCTGCTCGCCATTTGCGCTGAAGTTGAAAAAATATTTTTCTCTCATCGTAGCCATTCTAAACCCATATCCCACGCTTGTTTTTAGCATAAGGCTTTGAGGGTATTTGGTATCATAAGCAAAAGTGTCTAGTGGCGTGTAGTGCAGGGCTAGATTTGGGCTAAATACAGGCAAGTAAGTGGGGCTAAAATCTCTGTTAAATTCTTTTTGATTAGGATTTTCTTTGTCCTCTATGTAGTTATTGAAATTTACCCAATTATCAAACCTACCCGCAAGGCTAGAGCCAAATGTCCCATATTTGCTAGAATCTACCCAAGTAGAATTTAGCGCGCCATAGATAGACGCCACAAAGGCTTCTCCGCCGTATTTGTTGAAATAATCATAGCGCGTGGTAGAATCGCGCCAATTTGTGAGCTTTGGCGTGGTCTGGGCTATGCGGTGGTAGCGTAGCTGTGCGCCTAGTGTAAATTTTTGCGTGTCATAGTGAAAATCCTCATAGATAATGTCTAAATAATTGTTGCTTGTGTCGATGTCCTGCCCCCTGCCTTGCCCGCTATAAAAGTCTGGTTTTGGCGTAGCTTTGGAGTCCGCATCTTGCCATTTGCTAAGTAAATTTAGACTAGAAGCCTGCACGCGTAGCACGCCATCATCAAAGCTATGGAGGTAGTTTAGACTGCCTAATATATGCGAATAAGTCCCTAGCCCTGTCTGCCCCGCACCGATAAATTTATTTTCACCATTTACCAAAAAAGTAGGATTCCCGCTAGAATCTTTTAAGTAGGTTTTGTAGTTTTTGGTGTCGTAGTTGTGGTTTGAAAACCTAAATGTCGCGCTTATCTCATCTCGCTCCCCTAGCTCATAGCTAGCCTTTACCCCTATGTCATAGATATTTACATCTCTCTCGCCATTTGTGCCTAGTATATATCGCCCTCTTTTGTCTGGCTCTGCTCCGCTAACGCCGTTATTTGGTGCGCTATTTAGATACGCAGGGGAGTTGGCGTAGGACTCCATCCGTCTAAATCCGCCGTGTATTTTTACCTTTAGTCTTTTGTCCAAAAACGCATTTCCTACGCTTAAATATGCGCTTGCCGCGTGTCTATCCGCCTCCCCATCGACAAACGCGCTTCCATAGCCTGCATTTGCTTTGATTTCTAGCTTTTTTGGCATAGAGGTGATGAAATTTATCGCGCCACCTATCGCACCCGTGCCATATACCGCAGAGGACGCCCCTCTAGCGATTTCTACGCGCTCCACTTCGTTTAGAAAGATTTGGTTTAGGATTCTAGCTTCGCCCTCCAAATCGCTTAAAATCACGCCATCTAGCAGCACTAGCGTGCCGTAGTTGATACCACGGATTTTCACTTTTGGGCGGGGATTGAAGCTGGTGTTGTTGTCGATATGCACGCCTGCTTGGGTGGAGATGATGTCTGTGATTTTGGTATTTGGCGCGGAGGCTATGGATTTTGCCGTGATGATGGAGACATTGCCCGGGATAGTGGCTATATCGCTTTGGAGTGCCGTGCCTGTGGTAACGACTCTATCTAGCTCTTTTGTCTCAAATGGCTTTTGCTGTGTGGTTTGGGTGTGGGTTTTTGTCGTTGGCGTGGTTTGTGTGGGCGTTGTTTGCGTGGTGGTGGGGTTTTGTGTTGTCATCTCGGGGGGATTTTGCGGGGTGAATTCTTGTGGATTTGGTTCTTGTTGATTTTGTTCTTGTGAGACATTTTGCAAAGATTTTTCCAAAGATTCTTGCAAAGATTCGTGTGGCAAATCCTGCGCTTGCGGTGCGGAGTCTTGTAGATTTTGCAGATGTTTGGTGTCGTTTTCCTGTGCTAGATTTTGTGGATTGTTTGGCTCGCCGTAGAGATAGCTAGCGGTCAAAACGCTTAAAATTATGGGGATTTTTGGCATTTTTGTCTTGCTAGAATTTGGGGGGAGGGTTTTAGATAAAAATAGCGTGGAATGTCTAGTTTGTCTATGGTTCATTTGGATTCCTTTGTGTAGATTTTGTGTATATTTTGATTAGATTGCGCTTTGTCGCAAATGCTTGCAAATATCGCAAAAATGCTTTGTCTTGCTTTTGTAAAAACAAGAAACTTTATCAGTGTAGCCAATGATTTTACATTTTGATAGAAATTTGCAAAATCAAAACTAACTTTTTGCAAAAATTTACGAAATTACACAATTTTTGTTGCTTGATTTTGGGTTTAGTGATTTTCGCTGTTATTTTTGCGTGGCATTGTATGTTATTTTTTCTTAAAAGCAACTTAGTTGCAAATAAAAAATAAAGTTGCTTAAAATCGTGCAAAAATTGCAAAAATCTAAAAAACGCAACTCATTGTAGCAAGTTTTTATTTGTTTTAGTATTACCATATAATTTTTGTTAATATTTGTGTTAAGATTTTGTGGCTAGAATAAACGCATTTTTAGCGAGATTTTAGGGGATTTTTAGATTTTGCGCTGATTTTTGCGCGTGTTTTGTGTATTTTGCATTTTATAAAAATAGCCTAAAATCTAAAAACAAAAACATTATCAAACCATTATAAAAACGAATATGCAAACGAAGCAAAAAAGGGGCAAAATGAGCAGATTTAGCGAGCTGTGGAAAAGGGCTTTTAAAATCATCGTCATATTTGTAGTCGCACTTTTGGCATTGTCTTTGGGACTGCTTGTTTGCACTTATTTTGCTTGCAAGGATTTGGATACAAATGCAAACAAAGATTTTGCTAATAATCAAAACACTACCCCCCAAAAAACCCTCAATATCGCATACCGCGAAAATGTCGGTGCGCTAAACCCGCAAGGCTACAACAAAAACGCGATGTTTGCGCAAAATCTGCTCTATGAGGGCTTGGTGCGCGTGGGTAAAAATGGCGAGATTATCCCATCTCTTGCGACTTCGTGGAGCGTGGATAAAGATGGGCAAATCTACACTTTTAGCTTGCGTGAGGGCGTGCGGTTTTCAAATGGTGAGGCGTTTAACGCCGATGCGGTGGTGCTAAATTTCACTTCAATCCTAAAAAACCGCGCACGGCATTCGTGGAGTGGGCTAGCCCGCCACATAGAGCGCGTAGAAAAGATTGATGACTACGGCGTGCGCCTAATTTTAGATACCCCATACACGCCCACGCTAAATGAGCTAGCGTTGGTGCGCCCCTTTCGCTTCCTTGCCCCTAGCGCGTTCCCGCCTGATTTGGATTTGGTAGCGCATAATCCACAGCCCATCGGCACGGGCGCGTATATGCTTATAGAATCAAAGCTCGGGGCGTTTGATGTGTTTGCCAAAAATCCGCATTATTGGGACGCGCAAAGGTTGCAAGAAAGGGGCGGATTTTATTATGATTTTGTGCGTATCAAGGTGATTTTTGAGCCCACTTCTAAGCTCACGGCGTTGCGCGCGGGGCAGGTGGATATGCTCTATGGGTATGATGAGATTCCCACGCGCATTTTCCAAGAGGCGATGGGGGAATCTATGGCGGAGGCAGACAATGCGAAAAATGCGCAAAACACGCCCGCAATCAAGGCGTATTTGGGTGGGGAGGCATTTGCCCTAAGCCTAATGCTAAACTCTACGCGTCTAGATTCTAAAATCCGCGAAGCAATCGCGCTCTCAATCGATAAGCAAAAAGCCATAAACGCCGTGTATGGCGAGCTAGCAAGCCCTGCAAAATCGATTTTCCTCTACACAGATTTTGTGCCATTGCCAAAATCCACCAATCTAACCCCCGACCAATACACCCAAAACCTGCAAAAAGCCCGTGAGATTCTCGCAACTCTTGGCTATACAGAGGCAAATCCGCTACGATTAGAGCTGCTTTTTGCAGGGGATAAACCTAGCCAAAAAATGCTCTCCCAAATCCTCCAATCCCAGCTAAAGCAGGCAAATATCGCGCTCTCTTTGCGTGCGCTAGAGCCTAGTATGCTCCAAAATCGCAAGAAAAATGGCGAGTTTGATATAGTCTTTAGCGAGTCGTGGGGCGCGCCCTATGAGCCGCTTTCAATGCTCTTTTCCTACACCACGCCCACAGGGCACGGGGATTTTATCGCTCAAAGTGGTTTGAAAAACAAGCGTGAGATAGACGCGCTTATCTTGCAGATTGTAGCCCAGCCAAACGCGCAAAAAGCGCAGATTTTGGCACATAGGGCGTTAGATTTGCTTTTGCAAAGTGGCGTGTATATCCCGCTTGTTATCGAGCGCAACAAAGCGATTGCGCGCCCACAGATTAAGGGCGTGGAGGGCATTAGCGGGCTAAGCTATGAGATTCCAATATGGGAGTTTTGGGAGTAGTTTTGTGCTTGTGGATTGCCACGCTCTGCAAGCACGGCTCGCAATGACAAAAATCCATACTTAAACATAAGCAAAATATCTTTATCACTGCTTCTTGCATTTGAGGTATTTCGCGCGATTTTTAGTATGATGATAAAAGGGGCGGGGCGACAAGGTAGCGCGCGAGAATCTATAAATGAGAATCTATAAATCTATCAAAAAGCTATACTAGCCTAGTGTATATTCAAAATAGCTCACTATGCGAGCCAATCGCAAGGCAAGTAAGAATCAACACCTGCTCTTCTTTTTTGTAAATAAGCAAAAGATTTGGCTTTATGTGGCACTCTCTATATCCCTCATATTGCCCGCTTAGCTTATGGTCTTTGTGTCTTGGCTCTAGCATTTCGTCATTTGCAAGTTTTGTGATGATAGATTTTGCCAATGCCAAACTATCCGCGTCATTTTTTAGCTTTTTTAGCCCTTTTTTGAAATCTTTAGAATATTTCACTTCATAAATCATTTCAAAATATCCTCAAACATTTCATCTACGCTTTTGTAGGATTTGTATTTATGCGGATTTTTTTGCATATCTTGTGCCTCTTTTAGCCAAGATGGCACTTTCTCTCTATCGCTAATGCGGACTTTTGCCTTTGTGAGTTTGGCTATGCTTTTGATGATTTTTGCTAGCTCTTTGTCGGCGTTTTCTATGGTAAGCGTCATTTGCTATCCTTTAGGTTTGAAAGATTGATGCGCGATTATAGCAGATTCTAGCGATTTTGTCATTGTTAGTAGATTTGCCAAATCTGCGTGGCAATCTAAGCGGCAATCTAATGTGATTTTGCCATTTTTGTCATTGCAAGCGGTTTTACCAAAATCCATAAACCTTCGCGCTAAACCCCCCTATATTTAAAATCCGTTTTTTTTTTGTCTAATATCAAATGCAAAAAAACTTGCATATTTTATTTTTAGATTTAGGGGGTGTGGATAAAGAGGAAATACAAGCAATAAAAAGCGGAGTTTTATAAGCTAAATGCGAAATGTTGCAATGCTTTGCAAGAGCAACAGGGCATTAGCGAAAATTTTAGAATGAAAATTACATAAAAAAGGAGTTTAAACAAAATGGAATTACCATCATTAGTGAGAATATTAAAGCTTTTCTACGCGCTTTTCAAAAAAAAGCCAAAAATCATATTTTTGACAGGCGAAACGGGCGTGGGCAAAGATACGGTAAAAGAGATTTTGCAAAATGCGGATTTTATAGAAAAACACATAGCAACACCTAAAGTGGATAAAGGCAAAAAAGACATTTGGTGCGGATATTATGTCCAAATCCAAAACACAGGTGGAGCAGATATGCAATCAAGCCACAACAATGATGCACGCAGAGAGTTGAGAGAATTGAAAAAATTGGGGAGTGAAATATATTATGTCTATGTTTTTGATGCTAATCAATATTTTAGCGTATCCAAAGAGACTATCCACCGTGGACTACAAACTGCCAAAAAGTTTGCAACAAGCGAGGGCTTTGAGCTTAGAATCATCGGCACACATAGAGATAAGGCACAAAAATATGAAAGCAAGATGAATGACTTAAGCAATGAATTGCGTGGCAAATATGGTAAATGTGAAATCTATGATTTAACCCAAGCAAAAATGCAGGGCAAACAAATGCAACAAAAACTTTCTAATTTTATCATAAAGGAGTAGTGATGATAACAGCGACCGTGCAAGGCAAAAGCCAAGAAAACAACCGCAAACATATCAGCGCGCAAGATGGGCAAATCATCACGGGCAAAAAGGAGGAGGAGCAAGTAACACAGCTTTATAGGGATTGTGATAGTGTGAATTTGGAATCTGATGAGTTATATTGCAAACTTAAAAACGGCAAGTTTTTTTGTGCTTTGTATCACCCCGAAAATGATGATATAGGGCGGAGGCGAATCGCGCTAATCGTGTGGGACAAGGACACTTCAGACGAAATGATACAACATACGCTTGAAGTGATGGGGCTTGAATATGAACGATTTAAGAAACTAGAGCAAGAATATAAGCAAAAAAAAGCACTTGTCGCAATAGGTATCATAGCTTTGGTAGGGTTTGGTATCTATCTGTTAGCTAAAAACTAAGGAGTTAAAATGACAACATTACCAAACGAAATATTTATCGTTGATAGTCAGCTAAGAAGCGACATAAGGGACAATCCGCACTATGAGGATTTGGCAAGTGGATTTGAGCTAGTGGAGATTGGCGAGATACAAAAATCAAATGGCTTGAAGGTAAAAGATGGTGGTAGGCAAGTGGATTTGAGTGAATATAACAAAAAAGGGCATTTGGTGCAAAGTGAGTTTTATCTAAATAGGTATTATCCGCTTTTTGATTATGTAAAAAATGCGCACCACGAGCTTGCCGCACTTATGAATCATCTTTGTAATTTTATGAGCGATAATGTCAAATTTGAATGCCAAATCTGTGAGGAGAGTTTAGCTATCGCCCAAAGTAGCAATACACTAAATGTAAGTGGGGGCGGTAAGTCTAAGGCTTTGGAAAGTAATGCTAAATACACCTCAAAAGAGTCTCAACATACAAGTAGTGAAAATTGGCAATCGATTACATTTGGTGCAGAAGTCAGTAACGCCAAAAAAACACCAAAAGAGCTTAATGATTATATCGAGCAAAATCATATCAATCTAGACGCCCTACCTGCTTCGTTTAGGATTTTGGTTGAGACTTATTTGGATAGCCCAAATGCTAAACTTAAAGGCTATGAAAGCCAAATAGACACGCTAGCGCAAGCAAGCAAATATGTGCAAAAATGTAAAAATTTTTGTGGTAAGGCAAGCTATTTGGGTATATTTAAGGCAGATTTTGGTGTGGATTTTAGCGGTGAAGAAAATGATTCTCTCAAGGTAAAAACCAAAATCAGACATAGTGTGAAATTTGAATAAATAGCAATATTTAAGGGCTAAAATCTATAATTAGATTTTAGCGCAAAATCTAGCTTACTAATCCTGCGATTATGCAATCTAAATATGCGGTTTAATGCCTTGTTTAGATTTTGTATCGCTAGATTTTGCAAAATCTATATGAAAACTATCTGCTTGCATTTGATTTAAATTCTATTTACTACACAAAAACTACATATTTACTCGATTTTTTACACATTTTTGTAACAAAGTCTTAATACAAATTAACAAACTATGTCTATAATTTTGCCTCTTTTAATAGCTTTTTTTTGATTTTTGCAAAATCAAATGCTTAAAAAACGGGGCGCGATGACAAAATTCCTAAAAAATATCACTTCTTTGTATGTCGATGGGTTTAGAAATATGACGCTAGGTAGAGTGCTGTGGGCGGTGATAGCTATAAAGCTCATCATAATGTTTGGTGTGCTTAAAGTCTTTGTCTATGACACTTCGCTATCTCATCTAGGCACAAGCGAGGCAAAATCACAATTTGTGCTAGGAAATCTCACGCGCCCTGCCTTAGATTTTAAAGCAGATTTTAAAGCAGATTTTAAACCCACCGCAGAGAATCTCACTCACAATGCTAGCGATGCTAGTCAAAGTCCTTTGCAAAGCGAAGCAAAATCTAGCACCACCGCGCACGAATACACCGCGCACAAATACACAAATCCCGCAAATCCCACACATAAGGAGTAAATATGGAATTAAGTATTGATTGGAGTAGGGCGCAGTTTGGACTAACAGCGATTTATCACTTTTTGTTTGTCCCGCTGACTTTGGGGCTTAGCTTCATCGTGGCGATTATGGAGAGTATCTATGTCAAAAGTGGCGATGAAAAATGGCTAAAAATCACCAAATTTTGGCTCACCCTTTTTGGGGTAAATTTCGCTATCGGTGTCGCCACAGGCATTATAATGGAATTTGAGTTTGGCACAAATTGGGCAAATTATAGTTGGTTTGTGGGCGATATTTTTGGCGCACCGCTTGCCATTGAGGGCATCATCGCGTTTTTCTTAGAAGCGACATTTTTTGCGGTGATGTTTTTTGGGTGGAATCGCGTCTCAAAGCGATTTCACCTGCTCTCATCGTGGCTTGTTGCGATTGGGAGCAATCTCTCTGCGTTTTGGATACTCGTGGCAAATGGCTGGATGCAATACCCTATCGGCACGATATTTAACCCCGATAGCGCGCGAAATGAAATGAGTAGCGTGCTAGAGGTGATTCTCTCCCCTGTGGCTGTGGCGAAATTCCTCCACACTATCGCAAGCGGCTATGTGATTTCCGCGCTCTTTGTGATGGGGATAAGCGCGTGGTTTTTACTGCGTGGGAGGCATATTTGGGAGGCGAAGCGTTCGCTCATAGTTGGGGCTAGCTTTGGGCTTCTCACTTCGATTTTTCTCTTTTTTAGTGGCGATGAGAGTGCCTATCAGGTTACCCAAAAGCAACCGATGAAACTCGCTGCAATGGAGGGAATCTATGATGGAGAGCATAGAGCGGGGCTTGTGGCATTTGGCATACTCAACCCAAATAAAAAGCTAGGCGATGATGAGCCGACATTTTTGTTTGATTTTACTATCCCCTACGCGCTCTCTATTCTTGGCACGAGGGATAGTGGAGGGTTTATCCCGGGGATAAATGATTTAGTCTTTGGCAATGAGGAAAAAAATATCCCATCTCTAGATTCTAAAATCGCCTCTGGCAAGCTAGCCGTGCAAGCCCTAAAATCCTACAAAGAAGCAAAAGAGCAAAATAACGCACAAGCTATGGAGGAGCAAAAATCTATCCTGCAAGCAAATATGAGCAACTTTGGCTATGGCTATTTAGAATCAAAAGAGAAGGCTGTGCCACCTGTGGCGATAACTTTTTATAGCTTTCATTTGATGGTGGCGTTAGGGAGCGCGTTTTTTGTGCTTTTTATCGTGGTGCTTTATCTTTCTATGGCAAATGATGTGCAGAAGTTTAGGAAGATTTTGTGGTGTTGCGTGGTGGCGATACCATTTGGCTATATCGCAGCAGAGGCAGGCTGGATAGTCGCAGAGGTGGGCAGACAGCCGTGGGCGATACAGGATTTGATGCCTGTGCATATCGCTGCGACAAACCTCTCGCACACCAACATTCAAATTTCGTTTTTCTTATTTTTGTTTTTATTTACCGCGCTCTTGCTTGCGGAGCTTGGCATTATGAAAAAAACCATAAGCAAAGGATTTTAGATGTTTTTTGGATTAGAATTAGCGCATTTGCAGGTGTATTGGTGGGTGTTGGAGAGTTTGCTAGGCGGGCTTTTGGTGTTTATGTTTTTTGTGCAAGGCGGGCAGGGGCTTATCGATAGGCTTTCAAGCGATGAGAGCGAAAAATCCCTGCTTATCAACACTTTGGGCAAAAAATGGGAGCTAGGATTTACCACTTTGGTGCTTTTTGGCGGGGCGGCGTTTGCGGCGTTTCCGCTCTTTTATGCTACGAGCTTTGGTGGGGCGTATTGGGTGTGGCTTGCGATTTTATTTTGCTTTATTTTGCAAGCGGTGAGCTATGAATACCGCAAAAAAGAGGGGAATCTACTTGGGGCGAAAACCTATGAAGTGTTTTTGAAAATCAACGGGATTTTGGGCGTGTTTCTTATCGGAGTGGCGGTTAGCACATTTTTTAGCGGTTCGTATTTTACGCTAGATTCTAGAAATTTTGTAGAGTGGCAGAGTGAGTGGCGCGGGCTAGAGGCGTTGGCAAATCCGTTTAATTATTTGCTAGGATTTGCGCTTGTTTTTTTAAGCAGGATTTTAGCGGATAGCTATTTCATAAACGCCATCGCAAATGACAATATCGTGCGTAAATCACGCAAAGATATAGTAGTAAATACGGCGTTATTTTTGCCATTTTTTCTTGGATTTTTAGCGTGGATTTGCGTGAAAGAGGGCTTTGGCGTGGGGGAGAGTGGCGAAGTGGCAATGGTAGAAAACCTCTACTTGCAGAGCTTTTTGCAAAATCCATTGATTTTAGCGTTGCTTCTTATAGGCGTTGTGTGCGTGCTGGTGGGAATCTTTTTTAGCATTAAAGGCACAAGGGGGATTTTTGCTTTGGGGGTTGGCGTGGTGTGCGCGGTGATGGCGGTGTTTTTAAATGTAGGCTTGGGGGAGAGTGCGTTTTATCCTAGTTTAAGCGATTTGCAAAGCTCGCTTACTATCGCAAACGCAAGCTCAAGCTACTACACGCTAAGCGTGATGAGCTATGTAAGCCTCACAATCCCCTTTGTGCTAGGCTATATCGTGCTTGTGTGGCGCAAAATGGATAGCAAAAAAATGGAGTTAAGCGATTTAGATTCGCATTCGTATTAGGTTTTATGGTGCAATCTTGTAAATCGCGCGCGCTAGTTTGCGGGAATCTTGTGCGAAATTGTTTTTAATCTTGTCTATGATTTTGCATATTAGATTTTGCTAGTTTGTTTGAAATTTTATAAAAAGGAGCGTGAAATGCTATGGTCGTTATTTTTGATATGTTTTTGGCCCCTAGTCATCTTTTTGGCGTATAAATTTATCGGGCTAAATGTCAATGAGCTAGATAGACGCGGGGAATAGTCGCTAAAATCCCATTTTTGCGTCATTTTTCGCGCTTTTTCGCCCCATTTTTTGCGATATTTTTTTTGCATTATGTGAGTTTTGCATTATTGTGGTTTGCGATTTAGCGCGTCTTTTTATGTTTGATTCTAGGGTCAAAGGCATCGCGCACGCCCTCGCCTATAAACACAAGCACGCAGAGCAAAATCCCCACCCCCAAAAATCCGCTTATGGCTAAATGTGGCGAAGTGAGGTTGTTTTTTGCCTGCTCTAAGATTTCACCTAGAGATGGACTCCCCACAGGCATACCAAACCCCAAAAAATCAAGCGTAACAAGCGTGCTAATGCTCCCAGCCATAATAAAAGGGATATAAGTTATCGTAGCGACCATCGCATTTGGCAACAAATGCCTAAAAATAATCCGCGCATTGCTAAGCCCTAATGCCTTTGCCGCTTTGACATACTCCATATTTCGCGCTTTTAAAAACTCCGCTCTCACCACCCCCACAAGGCTTATCCAGCTAAACGCAAGCACGATACCTAAAATCCACCAAAAACTAGGCACGATAAAGCTAGACAAAATGATTAACAAAAACAAAATCGGCACGCTAGCATATATCTCTATGCCCCTTTGCCCTAGCAAATCCACAAGCCCACCATAATACCCGCAAACCCCGCCCACACTCACGCCGATAATCACGCAAAACACGCTAAGCACTAGCCCAAACGCAATCGAAATCGCAAGCCCATAAAGCAGTCTAGCAGCGACATCTCGCGCTTGGTCATCGCTACCTAAAATATGCCTAAAATCAGGTGGCGTGGGGGAGTTGGTATCCAAATCCAAAATAATCGTATCGTAAGAATAAGGAATCAAAGGCTTTATCACCACGCTATCTTTTAGTAGCTCATTTTTGACAAAGGGGTCATTATAGTCTGGCTCACTCTCAAAATCCCCTCCAAACGCACTCTCGGGGTAGAATTTTAACAACGGAAAATAAAAACTATGGTTGTGGTAAATCAGCAATGGCTTGTGATTTGCGATTAGCGGGGCAAAAAGTGAGACAAAGCACAAAAATCCAAACACATATAGCGAAAAAAACGCTCTTTTATTGCGCTTAAAAACTTGCCATTTTTGGCTAGCTATGGCGCGCTTGGTGGAGGATAGAGATGGCTTTGTGATAGTTTTGGTTGGCACAGGGGTTGTGGGCATTAGCAGGGGATTTGAAGCATTTTGATTTTGGGTTTTTGGGTTATGTGGCATATTTATCCTTGAGAGTGCAGATTGCGTTTTGTGGCATTTTGGCAAAGATTATGGATTTGGTAGATTTTGTTTTTGCGATATTGCTTTGGTGGATTTAGGGGATTTTGTGAAATGCTTATTTTATCAAAAACAATGTTTATGCTAAAAGATATTTTTGCAGGATTTGGGATTTGGTGGATTCTAGTGCGGGGAGGGTGGAGTCTAGGGCTGTGATTTTGGATTCTATCGCCTCAATGCAAGAGATGATTTTTTCTTGCTCACTCAAAGGTGGCAAGGGGATTTGCATTGTCTCAATATCAGCAATATTTATGCTAGGATAAGAAGCTTTTGGCATTTTTGCCTCCATTTGTGCCATTAAATCGTTTGAATATAAAAAACACAAATATAAAAATTTTGATTTACAAATTCCGCTTTTGCCAGACAAAACAGCAAAACCTGTCGAAAATATAGAATTTGGAATGGCGTTTTTGATATAAGCAAACCCTTTTAAATAAGGGCGAACTGTGGATATTATAACGCTATCATTACCTACAATTCGCCTTGCGCGAGAAGGTAATTCTCCGCAGGGTATAGCTTCGTTTAATGTGATTTTGCCTGTGCCTTTTTCAACACTATCAATATCAATGTAAATCATACTATTTTCTAAATCATTACTTGGATTGTAGGTTTTTTCATTGATAGCGCAAACCTTACTATCAAGTTTTGCCTTATCCCAGCCGTTTTTTGGTGGCGTGGGGAGGGAGGTTAGCAAATCCGTCATTGCGAGATTTGACGAAGTCAAATCGTGGCAATCTATTTTAGATTCGTGGATTGCGACACTCGCTTCACTCACTCGCAATGACAAATCGTGCGTGGATTGCTTCGATTCACTGCGTGAATCTCGCAATGACGATTCGGGGGATTCTACCCACCCCCTAACCCCCTCCGCAAGGGAGGGGGGATTTTTGGATTCAACCTCTGCAAGGGCAAAAGAATCTCCCCTTGCGGGAGCATTCGAATCATAAGCCCCTCCCCTTGCGGGAGGGGTTTGGGGTGGGGTATCATTTGAAATTGATGGCGAATCAAAAGAATCACCACTTACAGATTGGGTATTTTTCGCAAAAGGCAAATCAAGTCCCCTCCCTTGCGGAGGGGATTTAGGGGTGGGTAAAACTTTAAGTTTAGATTCTAGCGTGTTTATCAAATCTAACAATGCGGTGATGATTTGCTCTGGGTTCATAGATTGCCACGAATCCGCTAACGCGGATTCTCGCAATGACAGATTAGATTCCCCTTCCGTTGTGGAGGTTAAATCAGCTTGTCCCCTCTCCATCGCGCTAGTGTAGCGCAAATGGTGGGTAATCTCGCTTATGCCGCATTTGGCTAAAATCGCGCTAACTAAATCCCTATACAGCGCGATTAAGTCCTTTATAAGTTGGCTTTGGGATTCTACACTCTCGCATTCGCTTATGATTTGGCGTTGGATTTCTAGCGGTGGTTTGGGGATTTTTATGTTTTTTAAAAATGTTGTATTAACACTTGCTTGATTGGCGGCTTTTATAGCATTAGATTGGACAAATGCCTGAAATTCGTTAGTTTTCATAATGTATAGCAAAAATTTAGGAACAACTATTTTTTTATTCTTTGCTCGAAATCTAAGCAAATTGATGCCGTGAATTATTTTTTCATTGCTATCAAAATATGCTGTTTTTGCTAAATGTGGCACACTATTTATATGGCTAAATAAAATATCACCTTTTTGTAAAAAATTTTCTTTTTCTACCTCATTATCAGTGTATCTTGTAGCTTTTATATTAAAGTCCGCCCTTGCTATTGTTTCAATGCGTGATACTCTATATTTGCCTTTTTCTTTGTTTTGCGTTACATTTGCTCCATTTTTAATTTCTATCTCAAGTTCGCTAAAAGTTTTCAGCTCAAATTTACAATTTGCAAATGGATTCTGTGTTGTTGCATTTTTTGGATTTAGGCTAATTGCTTTGCTAAATTCTGCGCGGGTAAAATCAAGCATATCTACTAATCTAGCTTTGAGTGCGTAGGCTTGGAGCTCGGGCGGGATTTGGTTATGTAGATTTATATCTTTACATTCTTTAGTTTCTTTAAAATGTGCATAGAAATTTTGGAGTATGTAGTAGTTTAGCTTATTTGTGTCGTGCTGATTTTTGGGGTTATATAGCGGTGTTTGAATCTCTGCTATGTTAGTCGTGTTAAGATAATGGATTCCCTCTTGTCCTTTTGTGGTGCTCCAATAATAGCCTAAAAATTTCTTTTGCTCATTATTTTCATTTGGGGATTTTATGATGATAGGATTAGAATCTATGCAGTAGCAAAAATACAAAAATTTTTCACATTCTTTTTGTCGTATAAATTCTATTTCGCTTTGGGTGGGGATAAATGGGGATTTTTCTTTGTATTTTGCTGATTTTTTGTTATATTCAGTTTTTTGTTTTTCTAGGATTTGCTTATATGCTGTTTTATATTCTATAAAACTTTCGCTTGTATAGATTTGTGCATCTTTGACAAGGGTCAGTGCAAATAACGCCTTTAGCTCATCTTTGTCAAATCCCCTAAATGTCGCGTATCGCTCTAAAAGTGGCAAAAAATTATCATAAATACTTGGTAATTGCTCTATTTTGCCCTGCAAAATATGCTCTATAAAATCCTCATAGATTTCATCATTTGTCATTTTTGTGTTTTGTCTTTGTGGTTTTCGTATGGCATAGAGGATTATAGGCTGTGTGCCTGTTTTGAAAAATGTTTGATTGCCAAATGCGCAAATGCTTATGATATAAAAATCACGCAACAAAATCTGCAAAGTTTTAATATCAAGTTCTTGTCCTTTATTAAGCAATGAGCTTGGCAATACAAGGGATAGGACACCGCCACTTTTTAGTGCATTGCTTGCTTTTTCTATCAAAAAGCATTGTATTTTGTCGTTTGCTTCTGTATCAATATTTTTGCTAAAAAGCTCGTATTGCTCTGTGTCGCTTTGTGTGAGATTGGCTAAAAACTCATCAACAGAATAAGGTGGGTTTGAAATAAGGACATTGCAAGATTGCTTTTCAATAACGCCAAGTTTAAGCGAATCATCGGCTTTGATATGAGAATCTATGCCGTGCATAAAAGAAGCGATTTTAGCGATTTTGGCAAGTCTAGAATCTTTATCAATGCCTAAAAAAGTAATATCTTTGCCTTTGTGAAATTCTGCGTATTGCGTGAGAAAATGCCCCGCCCCGCACGCAAAATCTAGCACTTGTGTTTGCGTAAAAATAGGCAAAGAGTTGATGATAAAATTTACCAACGGCACAGGAGTGAAATACTGCCCCTCTTGCTGGGGCATATCGTGTATATAAGTCTCAAAATAATCGCCCAAAATATTGCTATCTTTGGTATCTGTAAAGCGGATATTTTGCAGGCTTTGCACCACAGGCAAAAGAATTTCAAAGTTTTTGTCAAATTGTTCTTTGTTATAAACTTCGATAAAATTAAAATCTCCATTAGAAAAGTATTTGAGTTCGTTAAAAATATTTTGGATTTTCTTGCGCACAGCCGTGTCGCTAAAATGTTTGCTAAAAGCTTCATCAATGCTATCTATGGAATGGTAGGTAATGCTTTGATTGAGGTATTTTTGCATTCCTATTTTGTAGAGATTTTGGAGTCTATCGACTAGCTCAAAACGCGTATCGGCATTATATCCTTTCCAAAAAAATGCTAAATCATCTTTGTTTTCTAGCTCATCGGTAATCTTACACAGCAAAAGATTCATCAATTTATTTAACGCCAATCCCCTATCGCCCACAGCGTTTGCTCGCAAAATAGTCGCCCATTCGTGGCGTTTCTTTTGCATAGAGCTAGAATCTATATGAGAGAGAGTTTCTAAAGTAGGTTTTAGGATTGATATATCATAGCACTCAATCTGTGGCTCAAAAATGCCATTTTCACTACTTTCACCTGAATAAGTATGCTTCCATACTTCAAACAACTCTTTTACGCTATGCGCGTCTTTGTAGCCTTGCTTTTTTTCCTCTTTGAGACTGCTTGGGTTATCTTGCATATTGATAATGTAGTTTTCATATTTTAGCGCGCAATCCACACTAAAATCACTCGTATAAAGGCAAAGAAACTTCACGCCTCTCTCTTGCTGAAAATAGCTAAAAAGCTGTCCGCCGTCTTGTTGCATTCTGCGCCACTCTTTGATAAACTCGCTATTTTTAGAATCTGTCGTCTTGCACTCGATTAGCAAGTATGGGTTGCGCTCATTATCACGCACCAAAATATCTGCCTTGCCACCTTTTGCTTCGCGCCCCAAAGTCCAGCGTGGTTCTAGCTCGATGTGCTCGGGCTTGTAGCCTTTATCTAGTAGTCTATGCACGCACTCAAAGACGACAAAATTTTCAGGGTGAGAGAAGTTGCTAGTCGTGTCATCGTGGATAATAATGCCATTTGGCTCGCTTAGATTTGGGCTTGTATTTGCGGGGTAGATGAGCTTTTTTGCTTTAAAATCAGCTTTTAGAGTAATATTCCCCCCCCCCCGCTAGGGAATTACGCGCTTTGAAAGTCTTGGTTAGAATCTGCGCGCTAGATTCTACAAAACCAAGTGAGAGAAGCAAATCTTTAAAGTTGTCTTTGGTTATCATAATATGCCTTTTGATGAGAGGTTTTTACACAAAAATAACGGCTAAGCTAAATAAAACAGCTATGTTACCTAATAATCGTAATATTTTTAGCACATTTTGCTTGTGGCATTATTTCGCGTTTATGATTTCATCTATGATAGGTTTTAGGGCATCTTTGTGCGCAAAATCTAGCTTTTGATTTTTTAGCAATGCCTCTTGCTCTGGGCTTTTATCCGCCCTAGCTCTTAGCATAGCCCGATATGCCTCCATACGCGCTCTATCGTCACTATCTAGGCTATCAAAGTCAATCCCACCCTGCAAAAAGTAAAATCTAATGCCTTGTTGCTCATCTTTGGTTAGATTTTTATCTAGGGCTTTTTGGTAGTTTGGCGCGTTTTTGGGACTGCTAAGCCCGATGATAAGGCAGTATATTTGCGGGAAATGTGGGGAGATTTTGGGCGTTTGGGAGGTGTTTTTGGATTTTTGCATAGATTTTGTGGTTGTTTGGGTTTTTGTAGTTATGTTTGTTGTGGTTTTTTGGCTTGCCAAAAAACCTTTTAGAGTTGCCCCTATGCTTAGCTCCCCGCTATACAAAGCACCTGCAAAAATGATGATTTGGTATGGATTTAGCGTCTGCGCTGAAAAGTCCTCCGCCTCGTATATGTCGCAGTTTATGCAGTTTGTGAAGTGTATTGGGCTATTTTTTGTATTTTTTATGTTTTTTTGCATTTCGTGCTTTTTGGCACTCTCGTTTTTTGCGTTTGCTTTTTCTGTGTTTTCTTTTTGGGCACTTGTTTGCGGATTTTCTATATTTTCCACATTTGCCACATTTCCCATATTTCCTATATTTTCTATGGCTTGTTTTAGCCATTTAGCATATTTTTTTGTCGCGCCATACTTGCTTTTATAGACGATTGCTAGGGCTTTTTGTGGGTTGTTGGTTTTTTTAGATTTTGCTTGGGGTTGCATTTTGGGCTTATAGATTTTTAGATTATTTTTTAGCTTATTTTTGGCTTAGATTTTATCGCGCAAAATCTCGGCGTTTGATTTTAGATATGGCACAAGCATTTGCTCGGCTATCTTGCTAGATTCTGCTTCGCCCAAAAGATAGCTTATGATTTCTAGTGCAAATAAAATCCCTGTGGCAGGACCTGCTGCGGTGATGAGGTTGGCATTTCTAACGACACTTGCATTTGGCTGATACTCGCCATTTAGGGGCTTTGGCTGTGGCGTTTGTCTTGCTTTGTCATCGCTAGAGTTTGCGCCGCTTGCGCTAGCGTCATTTGCGCTAGATTGTTCGCTAGATTCTGCGAATTTTTCACAAGAGGGGTAGCACGCAAACTTCCCACTTAGCACGCCCGCGCTATCTAGCACGATAGGCGAGGCACATATCGCGCTTACTAGCTTGCCCTGTGCTTTGAAATCTTGCAAAATCTCGCGCAGTTTTTGACTAGATTTTAGGTTTAGCATTCCTTGCCAGCCCCCTGCCAAAGCCGCTCCATCAAAGCTAGCCAACGCACTAGAATCTAGCTCCCCCAAAGATACTTCTGCGCATATCTCTACGCCGTGCGCCCCTGTGTAGATTCCCACCTCTGCGATTTTCGCTCCGCTTAGATTTTGGTTTGCACCATTTCCCCCCGCGCCGCTTATATTTTCCCCCATATTGCTTGTGTTATGGCTTATGTTATGTGTCTTGCCAACGCCTGCGCTAGATTTTTTCTCGATATGAGATTTGCTATGAGATTTGCTAGGATTGCCAACGCCTGCGATGACTACCTCCACGCCCGCCCTGCGCAAAGTATCCACAATGCTTATAAACTCGATTTCTTCAAACCCATTTGCCAACGGCACTAGCATTTTTTTTGCCATTTTTGCCCCTTTTATTCCCTACTTCACTTTCTCCACATATTCGCCTGTTTCGGTATTTACGCGGATAGTCTCGCCCTCTAGTATGTGAAATGGTATCTGCACCACCGCTCCAGATTCTAAAGTGGCGGGCTTTTTGCCAGCAGATGAGGTGTCGCCTTTGAAGTTTGGCGGGGTTTCTATGATTTTTAGCTCGACTATTTGAGGCACGCTCACGCTTATCGCCTTGTCATTATGCAGCAGCACCGATACGCCCATACCATCTAGTAGCCATTTGGCTGCATCGCCCACCTGCTCGGCATTCATCGCGGTTTGCTCATAAGATTCTGTATCCATAAACTGATAGCTATCCCCATCGTGGTAGAGGTATTGCATAGGCTTTTCTACGATGTTTGGCTCTTCGCATTTATCGCCCGCGTGGAAAGTCTTTTCGATGACTTTGCCGTCCAAAAACGACTTGATTTTGGCGCGCACAAACGCCGCTCCCTTGCCCGGCTTTACATGCTGATACTCCACGATACGATAGGGAATCCCATCTATTTCGATTTTTAAGCCCTTTTTAAGCTCGCCCATTCCTATTGCCATTGTTGCTCCTTTGATTATAGATTTTGGGGGCTTTTGCCACATTTGTTGCATTGTGATTGCCCCGCTTTTGATTTTGCATTTTAAGTTTAAATTTTAAAACGCAAGGGGCAGAATTGTAACAAAGATTTTGCAACAAGGCAAGTTTTGGGGGGATTGGGCTTTTATCATAGATTCAAATCGATTCAAATCGCATTGATTTTGTCCATATTTTATTTATCGCAATATTTTGCGTTTTCATAGTGTGTCTAAGTGGCTAAAACACCAAAATAAAGTTACTAATCTACACAAAAACATAAAAAATAGCGAAAATTTTTCAAAAAAGATAAAAATTATTTGACAATGCGTAGATATTTTTGTATGATTTGCGTTTTTTTTTGATTCCACGAAATCTACAAAAAAGCTATAAAATTACAATATTTAGGGATATAAATGTCTCATATTTCCATAAAACGACTTGCCTATTATCGTCATTTCGCACACAAATCCACGCCTAACAATCAACATAAAAACCAAACCCAAAATGGCGTTGAAAATGATAAAAATATTGATGAAAACAGCGATGAAAATCCTAAAATCTTGCTAAATTATGCCCTAGCACCTATTAAGCCCAAAGCCTCTCTTACAAAGATTTCTTGCGCGAAATTTAGCGAGCTAATAATGTGCAATATCCAAGAAAAAGAGCTAGAGCAAGAATCTAATAAATGGCAGATAAATAGCGATGATTACGCGCCAAAAAGCGATATTTATGCCACTTTGTATCAGCATTGCATTAAAAAAGGCATTTTTGAAAAAGACATAAACTATATATTATCTTTTGTGAAGTCAAAAAATGGGAATTTGCGAGTGTTTGCGATGAGGGAGGAAGAGGCGTATTGTGATATTTTAGTCCCATTTTTGCTTTTGCCTTTTGCGCTTGAGAAAAATCCTAATGGCGTGTTTTTGCTAGATAGTTGGCTTATGCTGTATGAAAATGGCGAATTGCTCTATGATAGCTATTGTCCTAGTGTGGCGGAGCTAAAATCAGGGCTAGCCTTTCTAAACGCTGCTTATGGCAAGCAAAATCCACAAATTTTTTATTTAGATGGATTTATCCAAAAGATGCTAGATTGCCCCAAAAAGCGCGAGCCTAAAGACACAACAGATTTTCAAAACGCCATAGATTTTAATGATTTTAATGATTCTAACGATTTAGAAGCGATTGTGTCTCTAGCGAGTTTTAAAAAGATAGAATCTACCAAAGAAAAACTATGTTTTGATTTTGTGCTACAAAGCCAATCTACAAAGCCATTTGCAAGCCCACATAGTCTAGATTTTGCCCACACGCAAAATGATTTAGACGCACACTTTCATAACCAAAATACCCCCCACATACCAAAGCCACTTTACAATACCTCAAAAAAGCATTTTTTGCAAACCCATAGTTTTTGGGCTAGTATAAAAGCACTTGCTTGTTGCGCGCTTGTGTTTGCCCTGCCTTGCTGCAAGCTAGGCTATGCCTCATACCTCCAATCACAAGCGACCAAACTAAAAGAGGCAAACACCATAACCAACCAAAATCTACAAGCAACAAATAATAAAAACACTTTGCAAAATATCGAGCATCTAAACGCCACTTTGCGCTCTCTAGCACAAGTGCGCAAGCCATATATGCCTAGACTTGAGATTATTTCAAATATCTCTACCATAGCGAGCAAAAACGCCGTGTGGATAGGAAATCTAGCCATTTATTCTAATGAAAATAGCACTATGCAATCTACCATAGATTTTCACCTAAACTCTAACGGCAACTTCCAAAAAGATTTTCAAGCAAATCTTAATGAAAATCCGCAAAAAGATTTTGTAGAACATATAAAAAATCCCACCATAACGCTAGGAATCTATGCAAACGAGCCAACGCATATACAAAATTTTATCAAAGAGATTCAAAGCAGCGCGTATTTTGCCTTTGTGGATTATCAAACAGATGGCAGTGATTTGGCAGATGACTCATCGCAAGAATCTAAAGATATTTTTAGCGCAAATATTTTCGCACAAATCGCTACGACATTGTAGCTTTTTAGCCTCATAAGCAAAGTTTTAAAAAAGATTTTTAAAAACAGGATAAACAACCAAAATGCCAAATAAACATTTTTTACAACGAGCCACAAAAAAAGCTTCAAAAAACGCCACACATATTTTTATCGCCCTAGATACGCATTTTGCGCATAAACATAAAGAAGCGATTTTGGCATTTTGCCTGCCTATTTTACTCTGTGTGTTTGTTTGCTTTATGTGGATTTTCCCTCTAGCTGATAGCAGGCTAGAGATGGCGAGCTTTGCGCTAAACCAGCAGGAAAATCTAGCAAACGAGCTAGCAAAAATATCAACCCAAAACATAGACATAACGACAAGCAAAAAAATGCTAGATTCTTTGAAAGAAAAATCCCTAAACAACGAGGCGTTAAGCTATCTTTTAAAGCCATTTAGATTTGAAAATCTATCTAGCCAAAATCATAAAAACACCCCCAAAAACACCTCACAAAACCCACTCCAAAATCCACCCCAAACACAGCCACAAACCCCAGCCCAAAGCACAAAAAGCCAAAATCTACCCCCGCAAAATTTTGCACAAAACAATCTATTTTTTAGCACCGCAGGCGATAGCGAGGCATTAGAAGATGTGCTAGAGATTTTAGAGACAAATCCTTTTATTTTTATCCAAAATCTATCCATAAACGCGCCTTTTGCAAGCGGTTTGGAAATGAGGGTAGAAGCAATCAATTTTGGCGAGATTTTTGATAGGATTGCGCTAAATGAATAAGGTGGCAGATTTTTTTAAAAGCATTTTTTCTAGCATCGCAATTTCTAGCGCGATTGTGGCGTTCTTAGGGCATTTGCAAGCAAAAGAAGCGATAAATCCACAAGAATTTGAGACACTGCTAACGCCAAAACTGCAAAAAGAATATCGCATTTTAAGTGTGTTTGGCGAAAAAGAGCTAGAGCTTCACATACAAGCCATACTAAATCACAAAGTCCTAATCCACGACAAATGGTATAAGCTAGGGGATAAAATAGGCTCTTACTACATAGCCCATATAACCCCCCACACCATAACGCTAATGGACAAAAAACAAAGCCAAAAAACCCTGCATATCAAAGCAAAAACCACCGCGCAACTAGCCCAGACAAAGCAAAATCTACCCACACAAGAGCCAAACCCAAAAACCCAAAATCAATAACAAAAAGGAATATAATGATTTTGCCAAAAACCTCTAAAATATCTAATCGATTTAGATTTTATGCCATTTTTGCGCTACTGCTAGCCCTATCAAACGCCACCGCAAAGCAATGCAATCAAAAATCTTTCACCCTCCAAAGTAGCCCAAATCTATCCCCTAGAATCTTGCTTGAAGAGCTAGCGTCTCAATGCTCTTTAAGCCTCTCTTATGAAAATGGCGCAAAAAAGGCACTAGATAGCACAAAAGTCGCGCTAAATTTTAAACAAAAACGATTTGATGAAATCATCTCCACCATCGCAAAAGCTAGCGATTTGCACTATGAGCTAGAGGGCGGGCTTGTGAGGTTTAACCACCTAAATACCCGCACTTTCCACATAAACTACATTTCCACCGCCCGCGTAGCCAGCTCAAACACCGATGTCGTCTATGGACAAGAATCCCAAATGAACTCCTTAAGCCCATATAATAGCTCTTATGCCTATCAGCACCTCCAAAACCCCATAAATTCTCAAAGCCCGCTTGGCGAAGATGTCCAAAGCAAAGCCCTCTCACAAGGCACACAAAGCCCACTTTTTGGCAAAAGCGGGACCAAAATCTACTCCATTGATGAGCTAAATTTTTGGGGTGAGCTAGAAAATGAGCTAATCGCCCTAGTCTATCAAGAACAAGACAGCTACAACCCAAAACACCCTAGAATCATCATCAACAAAGGCGCAGGACTCATAACCATAAACGCCACCAACGCCCAGCTAGAGAGAGCCAAAGACTACCTAGCCAGCCTCCAATCACGCCTATCCCAGCAAGTCCAAATCGATGTGCAAATCTTTACCATCGAGCATAATGATAGCAACACCATAGGCGTAAATTGGGGCAAACTCTATGAGCTAAGTATCAACACCCAAAATCCAACTCCAGAGCTTTTTAGCTCCCAAAATGGCAACCTAAACTACGGCGTATATGTTTTCTCACAAAATCTACAACTAGGCGACATCGTGCAGTTTCTAAACCAATACGGCACGACAAAATCCATCTCAAACCCCAAAATCATCACGCTAAATAACCAGCCCGCTATCATTTCAGTAGGCAATGTCTTGCGCTATTCACAAAGCCTAATCTACCAGACTTCTACCAACTCTTCCACCATACAAAACACAGGCTACCAATACCCTAGCGTATTTAGCGGTGTCCTGCTAGATGTAACGCCATCTATCCAAGACAACCAAGTAATCCTAAAAATAAACCCCTCCATAACCGCCGCCAAAGACCCCTCCATCGAAAATCAACCAACCGCGCTATCCTCCCCGCCCAATCTCTCTACCAACCAGCTTTCGTCTATCGTGCGCATAAATGACGGGCAAAAAGTGATTTTAGGCGGGTTAATCAGCGAAAGCCACAATGTCGTTACCAAAAAAGTCCCTTTATTAGGCTCGATTCCGTTGATAAAATATCTGTTTTCTTACAAAAAAACCATAAAACAAAAGCGCGAAATGGTAATCGTCATCACGCCAAAAATCATAGGAAATGATGATATGGAGTATAGTTTTGAGGTTGCTACAAAAAGCTAGAGATTTTATCAAAAGATTTTGCCACTCATCTTGCCATTCATTGCGCAAAATCCAAAATCCAAATAAATCCACTACAAACTCCACCAACGCTTCTTTTTTGACATATTTTTTGACGGCTTTTTTCTCAAAAAAGAAGTCGCTAAAACATATCGCTAAAATCACTTCAAAAATCGCCACTTTTTGCACAAATCTTGCCACAAAGATTTCGCATTTTTTGCGCATTTTTTCACATATTTTTACGCCGTTTTTGGCAATTTTTGCAAAATGTTTGGCATTTTTCACAAAGTGTTTAAAAAATATATCAAAATCCCTTAACACGGTAAAACACTTCGCATACAAAATCCCATTTATCAAAAACGCCCTTCAAGCGATAAGCGCGTTTGCCAAGAAACATTTTTTCTACTACAAACGCAGGATTTCTCTCAAATCCGCCCGCCTTATCAAAATCATAAAAACCTCCAAACGCACCGCGCATCATATCACCATATTTTTTTACGCGCTGTGCGGGGTTTTGGCGTTGTTTAGTGTATTTTTGCTAGGGGTGCGCTACGGGGTAGAGTCCCTGCTAGATTCTGCCCTGCCAAACGCCAAAAAATCCCCCCTTTTTAGCTCATTTATCGATTCTAGCCTAGCTAGCTCAAATCTAGCCCTAATCCCAAAAGAGTATTTACTCTCCCTCCAAAATCAACAAGATTTTACCACCCAAGCAAACAGCCCCCAAGCAAACAGTCCCCAAGACAACGCACCAAAAAACGCGCCACAAGAATCCACGCCAAACCCACCACCGCAAATGCCAAAAATCAATGAAAGCAAATATATTTTCTATGGCAACTATTCATTTTCACACGCGCTAAACCTCGCTAAAAACGCGATATTAGAGCGGGATTTTGTCCGCGCTAGGATTTGGATATATAAGGCGTGGGATATGCAAGAGCATAGCCAGATGGCGTGGGAGCTATACTTGCAAAGCTATGAAGAAGATGCTGGGGCTAGCGATGAGGCAAAGGCTGAGGCAAGACGCATTTTTGAGGACGCAAAAAAGTATTATGGATTTTAGCTAAAATCTTTTGCGTGCAAAAATGCGTGTAAAAATGTGTGCAAAAAGCCTAAAAATCCACACAAACACCACAACATAAACACAAAAACACATCAAAATAAAACACAAAATCCACGCAAACCCTTATAAAACAATGTAAAATAAACCATTTTTCAAATCCTCCCCAACAAAGCCAAAATCTAAAAGCCCAAAATCTCCACACAAAAAATCTACCCTAAGCACAAAAAAGGAAAACAAATGCAAAAAACCTCACAATCTAAACTAACCCAAAGCCAAAAAAACGCCATTTTAGCCAAACTAAAATGCCTAAAAAACGCTAGCCACTCCCTAGCCCTAGCAAGCGCAGATACGCGAAATACTGCCCTACTACACATAGCCTCTTTGCTAAAATCCAACAAAGAATCCATAAAAAAAGCAAACGCCATAGACATACAAAACGCCCGCAAAAATGGACTCTCCCCTGCGATGATTCAACGGCTAATCCTAGATGATAAACAAATAGATTCTATGTGCCAATCCGTCCTTGAAATCCGCTCCCAAAACGAAGTGCTAGGCGAAGTGCTAGGCGGAGGCGTGCGCCCTAGCGGGATACACATCTGCCAAATCGCCGTGCCATTAGGCGTGGTGGCTATCATCTATGAATCCCGCCCAAATGTAACCATAGACGCCGCCGCCCTATGCCTAAAATCTGGCAATGCAGCCCTGCTAAAAGGCGGCAAAGAAGCACAGCATTCTAATGAAATATTAGGGCAAATCGTGCAAGAAGCGTTGATTTTAGCGGGGCTTAGCAAGGATTGCGCTCTTGTGCTAACGCCAAATTTGCTCCAAGACATTTTTCAAGAAAAAAACACCCAAAATCTTACACAAACGGCGATACAAAACACAATCCAAGAAGTAATCATAGAAATAATGCAAGCGCGCGATTTTATCGACTTGCTAATCCCTCGCGGGGGCAAGGGGCTTATTGATTTTGTGATAAAGCATTCTAAAATCCCCATAATATGCCACGAAGCAGGAATCTGCCACGCATATATCGACAAAGATTTAGATAACAAAGGCGAACAATACGCCCTAGATATTTGCCAAAACGCCAAAATCTCACGCCCAAGTGCGTGCAACGCTATCGAATGCGTGCTAATCCACGCTGATATTGCAGGCAAAATCTTGCCAAAACTCGTGCAAAATCTAGCCCAAAAAGGCGTAGAGTGCAGAATCTGCGAAGCGGGGATAAAAATTTTAGAATCATTACAAAACGATATTAACGCACAAGATTTGCAAGCATTATCTAGCAAGATAAAGCCTGCGAGCAATGCGGATTTTGGCAAAGAGTTTGGAGGGCTAATAATCGCTATAAAAGTGGTAAAATCTATCGATGAAGCGTTGTCTCATATCGCAAAATACGGCTCAAAACATAGCGAAATCATCATCACGCAAAACCTAGAATCTAGCCGATATTTTTGCGACAATGTCGAATCAAGCGCGGTTTTTGTCAATGCTTCAAGTAGGTTTAATGACGGAGGAGAGTTTGGGCTAGGCGCAGAAATCGGCATAAGCACCCAAAAGCTCCACGCACGCGGTCCTATGGGCGCACGCCACCTAACCACCACCAAATACATCGTGCAGGGCAATGGCAACATACGCGAGTAAGATTTTGTCATATTTCAATGCAAGTTTTTTGTCAAAGCAAAATTTTTGTCAAATGTGCGTGTTTGCGTTATTTCCACGCCTTTTGTCATTGCGCGCGTAGCGATTCACGCGGATTCGTCATTGCGAGCGTTAGATTTTACAAAATCTAACGCGTGGCAATCCACATAAGTCCCCCCTCCCTTTGCGGAGGGGATTAGGGGGTGGGTATCGTCATTATGAGCAAGCGTGGCAATCCACACGAATCGCTCCACGCCGTCATTGCGAGCGTTAGATTTTGTAAAATCTAACGCGTGGCAATCTATAATCAAAAATCACAAAAAAGCGTTTTTTGACAATCTGTGCTTGTGGATTGCCACGCCGTGCAAGCACGGCTCGCAATGACGAAAAACTTTACCATAAACATAGATTGCCACGCGTGGCATAAGCCACGCTCGCAATGACGAAAATGCAGATTCTCGCAATCTATACTATGATGCTAGTAAAATAGATTACCACGATTTTACGACTTTTTGACAAAGTCGCAAAATCGCGCAATGACAAAAAATCGCCTTATCGATTATATATCATAGCGCAGACGGATAACGCCTGTGATACCGCCCTGCTCTCTATCTGCTTTGCGCAAATATGAGTTATACCAGCCGATATGAGGGACGATGGTAAAGTTTTTGGAGATTTTGTAGGGGACTTGGAAAGATACTTTGTAGCTGTGAATCCATTCATTTGCTACGGCTTTAGTTATGTCAGCATTAGTGCTAGTAGTCGCGCCATTTCCACCATAGCTTAGCTGATAGCCCGCACCTAGTGTCAAGCTAAGCGCGTCATTTGCTTTGTAGCTTAGCTCAAAAAATGTCCCAGCCCTTTTGGTGTTAAGCCCTGTGGCGATGCTTCCGTATGTAAATTGCCCAATGCCATAGCTTGTGCGCTGTTCGCCGTATAAATCCCCATTTACGCCATAGTTTAGAAAAACTGATAGCGACACGGGACCAAATACAGGTTTTACCCCTGCGATTAGATTCCACGCGTGAGAGCCTCCGTAGGTATTTACCTCAGAGCCGCTAGTAGATACCCATTCCCCAGCACTTTCATTATAGTATTTATAAGTCGCGCCGACTTTAAAATTTGCTATCGAGCCTTTGTTTCTAAACTGATAAGAGATAGCCACTCTTGGGACTTCTCTTATGACATAGTGGTCTTGGATAAGGGCTATGGTAACGCCTGCGTTGCTATAAGATAGCTGCGTGTCGCGATTGCCCGTGATGACAGAGCCAAAGCCCGTGCTACCTGTATCTTGGTGTAAAAAGTCTGTGTTAAACCCACCTTCTACCGTTGGAGAATCATTTCGCCCAAAAAGTAGCTTGCCACCTTTGCCAAAGTCATACTGCCCAAAAAATTTACGAATCCCGGGCATATATGTAACTGCACCCGTTGTCATAGATGGCTCTTGTGCGCCCACTTCTAGCTTTAGCATAAACTTATCAAAATGCGTGTCAATGCCGATACGAGAATTTACTTGGATTCCAGCGATGTATTGGGTGTTTCTATCTGCCCTGCCTAGCTTTTGGGTAGTGCTACCACCGCCGCCTGTGTAGCCCATAAGCGCGCCATACATATTGACTTTGATGGACTTTTCGTCATTGTTGTAGAGATTTATCTCTGCTAGTGCAGAGCTAGCAGGGAGGGCTAGAGAAGCGCAAAGTGCGCAAGAGAGTGAGAGGGATTTCCCCTTTTTAAGAGACTTGTTTGACATTTCAAACTCCTTGTAAAAAATAGCTTTATCGCATTTGTGAAATCTATCTTTTATGGGTTTGGCACATACCCGACATAAGACCAAATCCCAAAAATAGAATGAAATTGACAAAGCGTTTTTATACTACAAAAAAAAAAAAAAAACGGATTTTCCATTTGGGCAAAATTTTGGTAAATTTTGGGTGGATTTTGGTTGAAATAGGCATAAAGTGTTACTTTATGCTACTTTATGATGCTTTATGTTATTTTTGCGGGGGTTTTGGATTTTGTTTGGGATTTTTGTGTTTTTTTTTGATTTTTTGTGTTTTTTCTGGATTTTTGTAGTTTTTATTATTGTGGATTTTGCTGTGGGTTTTTGGGTTTTTTGGGCTTTATTTATTGGTGTTGGATTTTTGATTTTTGGTTATTTGGTGTTTGTTTTTGGGGTTTTAGGTTTGTTATGGGATTTGTAGAAGTCGATGATTTTTGTCATTGCGAGCGTTAGATTTTTGTAAAATCTAACGCGTGGCAATCTATAATCAAAAACCACAAAAAAGCGTTATTTGACAATTTGTAATTGTGGATTGCCACGATTTTGCTAACGCAAAATCTCGCAATGACAAAACAACATTGTCATATTGAGCGTTAGCGAAATATCTCTATGGTTTTTTAGGTTTAGAGATACTTCGGTTTCTTACGAAACCTCAGTATGACAAGGTGCTTTTTTTGTGGATTGCCACGCCGTGCAAGCACGGCTCGCAATGACGGTGTGGCAAATCTTTCATCTTGAGAGAGTGAAACAAGCGTAGCAATTCAAAAACCCACCCCCTAGCCCCCTCCGCAAAGGGAGGGGGAAAACCCATCATTGTAAAGATTTGTGCAATCTTTAGTCCAATAAGGATTATCGTCATTGCGAGCGTTAGATTTTGTAAAAATCTAACGCGTGGCAATCCATAATCAAAAACGACAAAAAAAAGCGTCATTTGGCAATTTGTAATTGTGGATTGCCACGCCGTGCAAGCACGGCTCGCAATGACGAAAATGCAGATTCTCGCAATCTATACTATGATGCTAGTAAAATAGATTGCCACGATTGCGACTTTTTGACAAAACCACAAATTGACAAAGCCACAAAATCGCGCAATGACAATGAAAATCCTGCCATTAAAAACACTATTTTGCAAACGCTATTTTATCCCCTGCTCTAGCATAGATTTTAGCTCTCTGATTCCATCGACTATCGTGGGGCTTACGCGGAGCAATCGATGCGCTTTTGGGTAAGTCAAAATCGCGCCATTTTTATAGGCTTTGAGGTTTTTTAGCGCGGGATTTTGCGCGATGAGGGCGGATATATCATTTGCTTGCACGCCAAGTATCAGCATATCAGGGTTTGCTTTTAGCAAAAATTCATTTGAGAGTATCGGGCGGGCGACATTTGTAGCGATGGTTTTGTTTTCTAGCCCTAGCACGCGCAAAATATCGGCTATCACGGAATTATCATTAAAAGCCATCAAAGGATTGCTACTATACAAAAACACCGCGCTTTTGCCCCTAAACTTCGCCTCTTTGCGCAAAGATTCTATCTCATTTTTTGTCTTAAGCGTAAGCTCTGCGCCCCTTTGCTCCACCCCTAGCAAGCTAGCAAGTTTTGCGATATTTTCATACATATCTTCTAGCCTATTTGCTTCTAGATACGCTGTCTTTATGCCTAGATTTTCTAGCCTCTCTTGTAGCCCTAGCGAATAAAGGCTTAATATCACAAGGCTAGGTTTTAGCGATAAAATCTTTTCTACTGAAGGGTTAGAAAAACTCCCCACGCTTGCTAGCTTTGAAGTGTGCTCTTGTGGATAGATATGGGAGTGTTGCATAGAGGCGATTGCTTTTATAGACTCGCCTTTGCCAAGCAGGTAGATGATTTCGATACTTGCGGGGTCTAGCACGATTAGTCGTTGTTCTTGTCCTTTTTGGGATTGCGGATTTTGCGTAGTTTGCGTAGTTTGCGTAGTTTGTGGATTTTGTGTGCTTTGTGGCGTTTTTTGAGTTTGGCTAGATTTTGATTGCGCAGTTTTCTCACTGCCTATTGCAAATGCTTGAATGCAAAAAATCTGCGCACTAAGCAATGCTAGCCCCAAAATCTTTACTGCGATTTTATACACGCTATTTTTTTGCCTGCTATTTTTGCACCCACGATTTTGGATAAGATTTTGGGCAAGATTTTGGCTGATATGTTGGGATTTTATGCGCATTGATTTTTGCGGATTTGTTGCGTTTGTCGCGTTTAGCGGATTTGTTGCGTTTAGATTTTGATTACACATTGTTAGATTTTCCTTTTTATAGATTTTTGTAGATTTTAGGATTTTGACTTGACGAAGTTGCTTTGAGGCGATTTGACAAAAGGCGTCTTTATCGGCAGCACAAAAGGTATCCCATCATCATAGATTACCTTGCATTTTAGCCCATACACCGCCTCTAAAATCGCAGGGCTAAGAAGCTCTTTTGGGCTACCTTGCGCATAGATTTCCCCATCTTTTAGCAATATAAGTCGCGTGCAAAATAGCGCGGCTAAATGCAAATCGTGTAGCACCGCCACGATAGCAATCCCCCTGCCCAAAAGCCCCTCACATAGCCCCAACAGCTCTAGCGCGTAGCTCATATCTAGCGCGCTTGTAGGCTCATCTAGCAATAAAATCTTAGGATTTTTTAGCAACGCCCTGCCAAGAAGCACCCGCTGAAACTCCCCACCGCTAAGGCTTAGCACATCTCGCCCCAAAAACTCATAAATATCCAAATCCCTAGCCACCCTCTCCACCTCCGCTCTATCGCCACTACCATACTCGCCAAACGCCCCTAGCCCGCTATACCGCCCCATAAGCAAAAAATCCCGCACCAATAAGGGCGCATTTATGGCGGATTTTTGCGGGACAAAGCCCATAAGAGAGGCTAGGGATTTTATATCATAGCTGTTGATATGTTTGCCTAGTATGTGTATATCGCCTTTTTGGGGGGAGAGAAAGCCTAGTATGTTTTTGATAAGCGTGCTTTTGCCAGAGCCATTTGCACCCAAAATCCCCACAAACTCCCCCTCCCTTACGCTAAGGCTAATATCTTGCAAAATCATCGATTTTTTGTCATAGCCAAAATGCAGATTTTTTATGCTGATAGATTCCATTTTGTCCCTTTTTTTGCCTTTTTTAAGCAAGTGCGTAAAATCTAGTGCCTAAATCTAATCCACTAATAATCCACTAAAATCGCCTAGATTTTAATGCCAAATACAAAAACACAGGCGCGCCAAAAAACGCCGTAATGATTCCTATGGGAATCTCAAAAGATTGCACACTTCGTGCGATAGTATCACAAAATAGCAAAAATAGCCCGCCTAAAGCCGTGCATAGCGGGAGGACAAGGGCGTTGTTATAGTCTTTTAGCCCAAGCCGAATAATATGAGGGATAATAAGCCCCACAAATCCTATAAGCCCGCAAAACGCCACCCCAAAGCTAACAGCCACGCTAGAAGCGATAAGTAGATTTCGCTTTAGTTTGGGCGCATCTACGCCTAGATTTTTTGCCTCTTCATCGCCACTTAGGATTATGTTTAGCCCATTTCTATGGGCATAAAAATACCCTAGCGTGCCTACTAGCACCACACTTAAAATCCCCACTTTATACCACGCGCTTAGCCCCAAATAGCCCATAAGCCAAGTAACGATTTTAAAACTTGACTCCCCAATAATATACATAAATAGCGAGCTAAGCGCGCCTAAAAAAGAGCTAATCGCAATGCCTATGATAAGTAGCATAGTGATATTTGCACGCTTTTGGAGGGCAAAAATCAAAAGAGAAAATCCCGCACAGCATACAAACCCAACCACACCATAATACACATCATCTAGCCCGATAAAATGCGCTAGCACCGCCCCAAAAGTCGCCGCAGAGGCGATGCCTATGATATAGGGGTCTGCGATGGGGTTTGCAAAGATGCTTTGCGTAACTGCGCCAGAGGAAGCGAGCAATGCGCCTACCAAAATCGCCATTAAGATTCTAGGGAGGCGCACCTCCCACAAAATCCTAGAATCGCTTGTAAGCAAGCTAGAATCAAAAATGCTTGCATTTTGAGTCTCACTTGTCGCAAAAAAAGAGCCAAAATCTATCCCCGCCCCTATATCAAATATGCTTGCACAAAGCCTGCCAACCCCCCATATCTCATCACTATCCCCAAGTATCATAGCCACCACACCACAAACGATATAGCCTGCCAATATGCAAAGGCTTAGGACATAGACACGGGATTTTGGGGTAGATTTTGCGTGGGTTTGATTTTTGGGGCTAGATTTTGGGGGTTTGGGGGAATGTGTTGCGTGCGAAATCGTTGTTTTTATAGAGTTTTTTTGCAAAATCATTTGTTGGGTGTTTGATTTTTGTGTGCCTGCTTTTTGCATATTTGCTTTTTGGGCGTCTATTTGTTTGGTGTCGTTGAAATATTGAGGCTGTTTGGAATGTTTAGAATTTATAGATTTTATGGGCATTTTGTCCTCTTATGTTATGTATATTTGTGTGATTTTGGGCGATGCTTACGCGATATAAAATCCCAAAAATTCCTAGAAATGATAGGTTTTTGAGAAAAACAAAAAATGATACAAAATATTATTTATATATCTCTTATAAACTGCTTAAATTACGAAAATTTTTAGTTTTTGTGAGCGATTTTGTAAAAATTTATCAAAAGCCCTTAAGAAGCAAATGAAGTAAAATGTAGAATCTAAGAAGCCAAAGCAGACAAAAATCCTAATCCATAAGCACAAAAATATAGTAAGCGGTGATTTATGCTAATTTGTCATTTTTGTCATTGCGAAAAAATGTGTGTGAGCGAATTTTTTTGGCAATTCACTACAATTATGTCGTTTTGTGTCATTGTAAGAATCGCGCTAGCGATTTGTGGCAATCTATAACCAAACACTACAAAAAGCGTTATTTGGCAACTTGCATTTGTGGATTGCCACGATTTGTGCTTGGTGAGTCTTGTGATGAGGTGGTGTGGATTGATTCGGCGTTGTAAAATCTTGCAATGGCAAAAAAGCATTTTTTGTTTTATCGCAATATCGCAATAATAAAAAGCCTTTTTTGATTCGCCTTGCAATGACAAAGAAAGCGAAAATATAATTAAGATTTGATGATTTTTGATTTGGACAGAATCTAGATCGTAGAGTTTATAAACCAAATCATCGATTTGGGATTGTAAATCTTTGATTTTCTTGTCATATTGAGGCTTTGAAAAAGCCGAAATATCTCTATTGTCAATATTTTGAGATACTTCGCTACGCTCAGTATGACAAAGATTTTTTGCCTCTAAAATCTTATCCGCTAGATTCACAACTTCATCGGCGAACCCATTTCATCTAATTTTGAAAACTTTGTAGCTAAAAACTTCAAATTTTCATTATACCTTGCCATATCATCAAACGCAAAGGATAGCTATGAGAAATTTTAACAATTTTAGCGTAGATAAGATTTGCGAACTATTTTCACATAGGCGCATTTCAAGCTATGACAACACCAATCGACATTTTGAAAATTTTGATTTAATTGCTTTAATCAGCAAGAATATAGGCATTGCAGAAGTGCTATTGCGAAACAAAATTGATTTTGTGATGAGTAGGATAGATTCATCGTGGCTTGATAATCTACCTAGCGACATAGAGCTAAAAACGCCCAAAGAACCAAATCCCTCGCGCGATAAAATCATATCGATTCAAAGTTTGGGATTTTGGGTGTGCGTGGTGGATTACTACAAAATTCATAATCAAATATTTAGCTTGGATTTTTTGGATAGCGTGGATTTTAAGCGGTATTATGAGAGAAATGTAAATGGCTTTAAAAATGGCTCACAATTAAGGCGTTATCAAAAGGCAGGTTTGATTTTGCATTTGCTACGAAATCTACGCAACCGCGCATTTCACTTTGAAAATCTATACAAATTAAACATTGACAATCAGCCACGCCTTAGCGCAACTCTCAAAAAACCAAAATTTATAATAAACCTCGAAGCTAGCAAAATACAAATGTTTTTGAATGATTTGATAGATGAATTGTCAAAATGAAGTTTTAAGAAGTGGGGGAAATAAGGCTCCCCAAGAACACGGGTGAATTATGTCGCAAGTTTGCTTAAATTTTCCTTAAAATTGCGTGTAATTTTAGCATAATTATTTAGATTCTACGATTGCGATTTGATGGGAGTCTAGCTCGTAGAGGGCATAGATTAGTGAGTTGATTATATGTGTGGATTTTGCAAAATCTTGCCATTTTTTAGCTTATAGCTTTGTCCTAAATATGCGTTTTGCAAATGTTTGGCTTTGATATTTGATTTTTTGTCTGCTAGGGCGATTAGTTCTTTTGCTTTTCTATATGGTGGTAACACGATATTTATTTTAATTCCTTTGTCTTTTGCAAATTTGATAGGCGTGGTTAAATCCGTATCTGCACTAATGATTTGCATACAATCACACCGCTTTTCGTAGCAATCACGCAAAATCTGCATAGCGATATTGACATCAGTTTGTTTTTCTTCGTGCTTTGTTATGGTGGTATGACAATTATGGCAATAGACTTTCTTTTCTTTGAAGTTTCCAAGCACTATTTTTATGCCTAAATCCTCTAAAATTTCAATATAATCTTTGTGCTCTTGCATAAAGTGTGGTTTCCAATATGGATACGCACTAAAAAAATATATAGATTTCATAATGTCATTATTTGGGAGAAATTGTTTGCTAAGTGAAATAGGATTTTGCCATTGTAGATGTTTTAGCGAAGTGTTGCGTCTAATTAAATCTGCGATAGAATGATAGAGATTAAATCCATCTATGTAAGTGATAACTTTATTCATAAAAACCTTTGAAACCCCCACCGCAACGGCTAAGTGAGGGGGCTATAAGGATATACCTCATAGGGAAGTGGTGGAATTATGTCGCAAGTTTGCTTAAAATTTCCTTAAATTTTAGCTAATTTTAAGTTTTTAAACATTATGCCATTGCACTTTTAGTGTTTTGGCAAAAATTAAGATTTTATGATTTCAATCTCATTAGAATCTAGCGCGTAGAGTTTATAAACCAAATCATCGATTTGGGATTGTAGTTGGGTTGAATCTTTGCCTTGTGATTTGGATTCTAAAATTTTATCGACTAGATTCACAATCTCATCTGCGATTTTTTGTTTTTCTTTTGTGATTTTTGGGATAGGGATTTTTTCAACAGGGGCTTTTTTCCATTGCCATCCTGTTGTATCAAGTTTGCTATAAACTTGCTCTAAATAAAATAAAGCAATAGGATTGTTTAAAACAGCATTTAAATATTTTAAAACATTTAAATTGTTGCTTTCTGCTGTCATTAAAAATACACCTGCTAAAACTGAAAAACGATTTGTATCGATTACAAAAGAATTACCTGTTCTTGCTAATTCAGCCCAAATGAGTTTGGGTTTCTCAAAATCCCCATAATACGCGATATTATCCTGCGTTTCAAACCATTTGTTTGAAGTCTTTTTACGACAGCCTTTTTCGCCACTTTGTGCTATGCGTGGCATAAAATTTTCTAAATATTTTTTTAAGGCGGGATAATCATCTATGTTTAAATTTAACGCTGGAAAAGTGCCGATTAACCACAGATTCGCCCATTCATAGCTATATCTTTTAATGTCGCGTCCGCGCAAAATGGGCTTTATGATTTGCTCTGTGCGCTCTCGCTCTGTCAAACCCACCCCCAAACCCCCTCCGCAGGGGAGGGGGCTTTTTATGCTATTATCGCACGAATCTAAAATCGCTTCTTTTGTCGCGGTGTCAATGATAAAGGCTTCATTGTAGCCTGTCAAAACGCCACGATAGATTTCAATATCCCATTCTTTAAGCGGTGTGCCGATTTTTTCAATCTTTTGTTTTAGGGCTAGGGTGTGTGAATCTACAAAGATAAAGGCTTCGGCATTGAGCGAATCTTGGGGGATACAATCGCAATTTTTAGATGATAAATCTTTGGCATAGCGGATTTGGCTATTTTGTGGTGCGGACTTTGATACTTGGAGTATGCACGAATCTACGATGGCGTTTTCAAAGATTTTTATGCCATTAAAATCTGTGTAGGATTCAATGGTGTGGCGCAATAATAATGAGCGCAAGTTTTTGCCATAGCCTGCGCGGGCGAATTTGTTGCTAACGATGTAGGTGAGAATGCCTTGTGGTGCGAGCAAATCTAGGGCTTTGGCAAAAAAGTAGGTGTAAATATCTGCGGTGCTACACGCAAAATCTGCAAATGCGGATAAAATCGCTTGTTTGTTGGGGATAGATTCTTGGCGGATATAGGGCGGATTGCCGATGACAATGTCAAAAGATTCCACGCCAAACATATACGCACTATCGAAAAATTGCGCTATATCGTTGGGATTAAAGGGATTCCATTTAGTGAGTGGCATCTCGCCCTGCGCTTCAAAAAATAAATCTTTTGCGATTTTGTCTATCGTGGCTTTGTATTTTGATTGTAGGGCGATTTTGTCGTGGCTAGTAAAAGTCTCGGTGCGGATTTGTTGCAATTCTATCAAGCCTTTTTCGTAAATATCGCTGCCAAGCTGTCTGCCACGCGAATCTTGCAATGAAGTCTTCAAAGGCAAAAGCGCATTTGCGGAGATGAATTTAAATTCTAGATTTGGCAATGGGTTTGGCTCTTTGCTGTGGCTAAAATCCTCATCGATGATAAGGGAGAGAAAGCACCGAAGTCGCGCGATTTCGGTAGCCATCGGTTGAATATCTACGCCATAAATGCAATTTTGCAAAATCTCTAATTTGCGCGTATAAGGTGGGCGTGTGTCGCCTAAATCGCTTTGGATGCGGATAATCTCACTCAAAATCCCCATAGGGAATGCGCCTGAGCCACAAGCGGGGTCTAGGATTTTTAGGGTGCTTAGCTCTTGTAAGATTAGCGCGGAATCTTTGGGATTTACCCACCCCCTAGCCCCCTCCGCAAGGGAGGGGGAATCTATTTTTTTGTCATATTGAGGCTTTGAAAAAGCCGAAATATCTCTATTGTCATTTTGAGTGGAGCGAAAAATCTCTTTTGTTGATTGAGATACTTCGCTTTCTTGCGAAAGCTCAGTATGACAAAAAATTGTGTCAGTATGGCAAGATTTTGGATTGCCACGATTTGCACTTGGCAAGTCTCGCAATGACGAATCAAACACAAGATTTTCTAAAAATTGTGAATCGACTTTGTCTTTTAGTGTGGTTTGCAAATGCGATAAAATCGCGCTACGCACCATATAGCGCACGATTTCGCGGGGCGTGTAGTAGCTCCCTGTGGCTTTGCGAAGTGTGTTTTTATCTAGCTTTTCTAGCTTGTTGTCCGTAAAAAGCTGGGATAAAAGGCTCTCAAACACCGTGCCTAGCAACTCTGGGTCAAGGGCTACTTCCTCGTCATTGTGGCTTTGCTCATCAAGCGTGAAATTATACATATCAAGCAGGGCAAAGAGTTTGCTAAAATCTTGGTTTGGGATATGTAGGTCGTGGAGATGGGCGTGTGGATTTTGTGTGCTAAAAAAATCATTATCCTGCGGGCTAAATAATCCGCCATTTAGGTAGGGAATCGCGTTTAAAAGGCTAGTGATTTGCTCGGGCAAAAATCCATAATCGCGTGAATCTTTTGGCGTGTTTAGCGTGGTAAAAAAGAGTGGCTCTAACACTTCGTGGTAATAATTTGCACTCAAAGCACTATCCCAAATCGCAGAATCTATAATGCTCTTTTTCTCCAAAAATTTACAAAATAAGATTCTGCAAAGTAGTCGCAAAACAAAACTGCGCCTGTCATAATCGCTAGCGTGTGTGGGGAAAGTCGCGTGTTGCAAAATCTCGAAATATTGCGCAATGATTTTTGCGTAAAACTCTTTGCTTACAGGCTCTTGGGAAAAGGCTTCCTCTAAATCTTTTTGCGTGATAGGGGATTTTTGGGCTTTATCGATTAGGGTTTGCAATGCTTTTTGTGCGGTGGCGGTTTTGGTATGTCCTAAAATGAAACTTTGGCGTTTTAGGTTGGAGTAAGTGGGCTTGTTTAGCTCAAAATCATAACCGCTAGTGATGAGAGATAGGCGAAATTCTTTGGCAAATTCAGCTTTTTTTGTCATTGCGAGAGGATTCGTAGAATCCTCGTGGCAATCTATGCTTTTGTTTTGTAGATTGCTACGACTCGTGCTTGGCAAGTCTTGTGATGACGATTCGGTTTGGATTGCCACACTCGCTTCGCTCGCTTGCAATGACGAAGTGTGTGAATCTACCCACCCCCTAACCCCCTCCGCAAGGGAGGGGGAAGATTTAGAGTCGCTACGCGCAAGGGAGGTGGAATCAAATGCAAGTCCCTCCCCTTGCGGGAGGGATTTAGGGTGGGGTTCTTTTGCATTGTGTAGGGAATCTGGCGTGTGGAAAATCGCCAAAATCGCGTCTAATCCTGTGGCTTTTAGAATAGATTTTAGCTCGGTGTGGATTCCCACTTTTGCGCGGATACTATCGCACTCAAAGATATATATGCCAAAATTTTTATTGCTAAGTTTGAAAGGGGTGCAAATGGCGGTTTGGGATTGTAATATGCTGTGTGGCAATGTGCGTTTATTTGGCTCTATAAAGTGGATTTGCGGGAAAATCGCTACTAAAATTTCTCTAAACGATTCTAACTCAAATTGGCTTTGTGTGAAGTGTGTGATTTTGTCGTTCATTTGGTGTCCTTTGTGTGATTAGTTTTTGTCATATTGAAGGTTTGGAGAAATATCCCTGCTTTTGTCATATTGAGGCTTTGGAAAAGCCGAAATATCTCTATTTTGTGGCGTTTGAGATACTTCGCTTTCTTGCGAAAGCTCAGTATGACAAGATTTTTGATTGCCACGATTTGCCATTGGCAAGTCTTGTGATGACGATTCGGTTTGGATTGCCACACTCGCTTCGCTCGCTTGCAATGACGAAGTGTGGGAATCTACCCACCCCCTAGCCCCCTCCGCAAGGGAGGGGGAACAAGTTGATTCAACCTCCGCAAGGGAGGGGGAAGATTTGGAGTCGCCACGCGCAAGGGAGGGGGATATTTTTTGATTGCCACGATTTTGCTTCGCAAAATCTCGCAATGACGGAGTGTGGATTGCTTGGGTTGTTTTGCTCGTTCGCAATGACGAATCGTGGGAATCTTTGTGTGGAAATGACGAGATGGAGAGCTGGATTTGCGGGGTTTTGTCCTCTGTGGAGGGCGCGGGATTGTGGCTTGGGAGTTTGGCTTGGCATTTTTGATAAATATGCGTAAAATCCTCTTTGCTTTTTGCGCTGATAATGTCTTTGTAAAGATTTGCCAAAATCCCCATATCTAGCACACGCACGATTATGTCTATTTGCGCCTCGCTTAAAAACTCCATAGCGTTAAGCACTTTGGTGCGGGCTTTTTGGACTTTGGGGTCTTTTGTGGTAGTTGGGATTTCAAATAAGGTGTCTTTGCTTTGTGCGCTAAATTGGGAGTTGTGAAACTCTAAAATGTGCTCAATGTCGCTGTAATGCTGTGTGATTTGGGATTTGGTAGTCTTTGTGGGCTTGGTGCTTATGCGGGATTTGAGATAGCGCGCCATTGTGAAAAAGTCGCTTTTTTGGGCTTTGTTTGAATCGGCACTTTCAATCTTATAAAAATAGTTGTTGCCACTTGGATTTTTCATATAGCAAAAGCACTGTGGAGTATCGGTGATAAAGGTGCGTGATTTTGGCTTTAGCGCGTGTATGCGTGCAAACTCATCAGGGGAGTTTGCATAGAGCTTTTTAATGTCGTTTAAAAACTCTGTATCCTCGCTTATCTCATCTTGCTCTTTGTAAATCGTGTCGCTAAATAGCTTTTGTGTGCCAAACTCCTCGCTACTATCATAAATCGCGCTATCCTCGCCAAAAGTGAAATGAAAACTTTGGAGCTTTTGGAATGCCTTAGCGTTAAATCCTAAAATCGCATCGCCTAAATTGCTGGGCTTAAAATTATAAATATGAATCTCTTTATGTGGCGTGCCTATGCGGTTTATACGCCCGATTCGCTGCATTAGATTTGTGGCACTCCACGGGGAGTCGTAGTTTATGATGATATGTGAGCGGTGGAGATTTACCCCCTCTGCAAGGGTATCGGTGGTGATGAGAATGTGAAAATCATCTTTTTTAGATTCGTAGTTTGCATCAAAGTTTTCGCGGATAGTTTGGGCGTTTGCCTCGCGGTTTGAAGCGTCAATTTTTAGGACTTTGTGGGACTTTAGCTTGGATTCTAAATAATCTGCGGTCGCTTTTGCCTCTGTGAAAATGATGATTTTTTCGTTTGCTTGCGCGCTAAAAAAGTCTTGCAAAGTGGATTTTAGCTCATCTAGCTTGGGGTCGGTATGTATTTCTTGCCATTTGGCTAGTAGCGTTTGGAGTGTGGCTAAATCAGATTTTAGATTTGCCTCATAGCTTGGAGCAAAATCCTCTTTTTGCAAGATAAAGGCTTTGTCTTTGTCTAAATACTGCGCGATTTTCTCGCTCCCCTCATCGCTTAAAATATCATCGTAGAATTTATAGAGATTGCTTAGGTATTTTGGGATAGCGATTTTGCCTTGATTAAACATTTTTAGAAATGCTTGCAAAGAAGTGATTTGAGCCTGCAAAGTAGCTTTGAATGCTTCGATACTTGATTCAAAGCGTTTAAACATAACGATTTTTATAAGCCCTGCTAGGCTTTGGGCTTTTTGCGTAAAGTTGCTTCTGCCATATTGTTTTTCAAATTTTGCTTTTCCGTTTTCATTAAGATTTGGATAAATGAGATAGCGAAAATAGCCAAAATTACCTATGGAGTTGTCTTGCTCATTTAGCAAATGTAGTGTGTTTAGGGCTAGGGCGTGGGCGTCTTTGCCCAAATCATAAAGTAGCTCTTTGGGTGGCAAAATCTGCGGGAACACAATATGTTGCTCCGCTAGATTTCGCGCAAAACTCTCAATGCTACTAATATCCGCCCTCGTGCGCCGCACCATAACAAAGCGCAATAATTGCTCTTTAATGCGTTGTGAAATTTCTTGGAGTTGTGCTTTTTGGGCGTTGATTTCGTCTAAGTCATTTTTGCTAAACGCAGATTCTAGCTCTTTTTTGATTTTGGCAAAATCGCTTTTTAGCGGGGCAAAAAAGGCTTCTAAATTGTCTATGTCCTCGATGTTGCAAGCGATTTTGTCTTGGAAAAGGCAAAGTTGAGATTCTATGTCTTGTGGGGAGTTTTTCTGCGGGGTGGCAGAGAGCAAAATCACTTTTTTACGCGCATTTTTAGGACTCGGCGTCTTTGTGATATTTTGCAGGGCTTCATATCGCCCTGTGTTTGGGTGGGCTAGGTTGTGAGACTCATCGATGATGACTAGGCTATATTCGCTAGGATTTTTGATTTGCTTTTCTAGCATATCATAGCTTATGACTTTGCGGTGGTTTAGCCGCACTAGCTCTAAATGCTCTTCCCAATTTGCCTTTAGCGCGGCTGGGCAAACTACAAGGGTTTTAAAATGTTCATCTTCGCTCTCAAACTTTTTGGCGATGATGGAGGCTATGAGGGTTTTACCAAGCCCTACGACATCGCTTAGGAAAAAGCCGTTGTATTTCTCTAGCTTATCTAGCCCCTCTGCTATGGCGGTAAGCTGATAATCGGGCTTTTTAAACCCGCGCGGGAAAAAGGATTTGAGGGTGGAATCTACTTTGATTTTGGCTAATCCAAAATATTCGATTAAAAGTTTGTAATAAATCTCTTTTGGGGTGCATTCTTTGAGATAAGTGCGCTCTTTTATGGTGGTTTCTAGTTTGTCGGCGTCATCGCTTGTAAGCGGGATAGACTTCTCCCAAAGTGCTTCAAACTCAAAGAGCGCGTAAGCTATGTCATCGCTATCTCTAGATTCTAGATTAAACTCGTAGTTTTTATACAAGCCGTTTTGGCTTAGATTTGAGCTACCTACGATAAGTGAGCCATTGTAGTTTGTCTGCCCTGTGTGTGATTTGGTCGGCTCGGTGGAAAAAATGTAGAATTTGGCGTGGGTTGGTTTATCTTTGATGATGCGGATTTGGAGTCGCGCTTCTTTTAGCGCAGTGATGAGTAGCTCAAATGAATCCTCACTTGAAGCGCAATATGGCGCGGTGGCGAAATGCTCTGCTTGTGCGTGGGCAAATGAGCTTTTAAACTTAGCGAAAATCTCATCTTGCAAATGCGGATTTCGCGCTAAATCATCTGCGAGAGTGCTTAGCTCGGCGGTTTGCAAATCTGCGTTTAAGCCTACTAAGATGCGAATGGATTGAAATTGGGCGATTTTGGGCGAAATCAAATCCCATAAATGTCTAAATCCGCTTGCACGAAAAAAGCCTATGAGGAAGCACAAATGCGCGATTTTGACACTATCATTTGCGATAATATCGCGGAATCTATTTAGCAGGGTGTTTGGGTCGGTGTTGTTTGTGAAGCGAGAGTTGGTAGGCTTGGTAAGTGGGGCTAGATTTTGTGTCTTGGCATTGTGTGTGGGATTTGTGTCTAAAGTTTGGGTTAGATTTTGGTTTTTATGAGAGAGAGAGAGATGGCTTTATTTTGAGAATGATTTGTATTCATTTTGCCCCTTTTATTTTTTGTTTATTTTTGTGTTTTAAATTCTGTATTTGGCTTTGTTATTGCAAGGTTTTGCAAGAAACCAAAATATTTCTCTTATCGTCATTGCGAGCGCGATTTATTGCGCGTGGCAATCCACAAACACAAATCGCCAAATAACGCTTTTTTGTAGTTTTTGGTTATAGATTGCCACGCGTTGCCTTTTATTCAAAAGCCAACGCTCGCAATGACAGCAAACACAAATAGAGATATTTCGGGCTTCGCCCTCAATATGACAAGGTTTTGGATTGCCACGATTGTCTTACGCACAATCTCGCAATGACGGCAAAGAACCCCTCCAAATCGCCACTTCAAGCCCTAAAATCTAGCAACTATAAGTCGTGATAAACTCAAATGGGTGTGGTCGCCCCTCCCAAGGCCACACTTCGCTTTCAAATTTATATTGCTTGTAAGTTTGGATAAATTCCTCGCTAAAGACTTTGCCCTGCTTTAGGTAGTCTTTGTCTTGGAGCATTTCCTCGATAGCGTGGCGGAGCGTGTGTGGGAGCTGTTTGATACCTTTTTCGCGGATTTCATCAAGCGTGAGGGTAAAGAGATTTACCTCCATAGGCTTGCCCGGGTCGATTTTGTGCTCGATACCATCTAGTCCTGCCATAAGCAACGCGCTAAATGCCAAATACGGATTGCTCGAACTATCGGGGAATCGAAACTCCATTCGCTTCGCTTTCTCCCCGCTATTGTAGGGAATCCGTATGCTTGCACTTCGATTTTGCGCAGAGTAAGTGAGAATGCTAGGGGCTTCAAATCCGGGGATTAGCCGTTTGTAAGAATTTGTGCTAGCGTTGGTAAAGGCTGCTAGCGGGCGGGCGTGCTTTAGCACTCCGCCTAAAAAATGCAATGCCATATCGCTAAGCCCCTCATACGCGTTGCCCGCGAAAAGATTTTTGCCACCTTTCCAAATGCTTATATGCGTGTGCATTCCGCTTCCGTTGTCGTTATACAGGGGCTTTGGCATAAATGTCGCGGTCTTGCCATTTAAGTGTGCTACCATTTTTACGACATATTTAAATTTTTGCACATTGTCTGCGGCTTCGACTAGCGTGCCAAACTTCACGCCGATTTCGCCCTGTCCTTGCGCGACTTCGTGGTGGAGGACAAAGGTTTCTAATCCCACTTGGTTTAGCACTTTTACCATTTCAGCGCGCAAATCCATCATACTATCCACAGGAGGCACGGGGAAGTAGCCGCCCTTTATGCCCGGGCGGTGTCCTATATTTACACCATCAAATTCTTTGTCGCGATTCCAATCGCCCTCTTCGGTGTCGATTTCGTAGTATTGGCAATTCACCGCACTTTTGATTTTGATAGAATCAAAGACAAAAAATTCATTTTCAGGTCCAAAATACGCCACATCGCCGATACCGCTAGATTTTAGGTATTCGCTTGCGCGTTTGGCGATAGAGCGGGGGCATTTCTCATAAGGCTCGTTTTTGTAAATATCCCAAATATCACAAAACACCACCACGGTGGTATCTGCGGTAAATGGGTCGATGAAATATCGCACGGGGTCTGGGATAAGAATCATATCGGATTTGTTGATAGGCTGCCACCCCTCAATCGAACTCGCATCAAAGGGAATGCCCTCAAAGCTATCCTCGCTCACGGCATTTGCGGAAAATCCAAGATGATGCCACACGCCTTTGATGTCTGTAAATCGAAAGTCGATAAACTCTACTTCGTTTTCTTTGCAAAATGCAAAAAACTCCGCAACCGCCTTTTTGTCAATGGCTTTTTTGCTCATTAGGTTCTCCTTAGTTAGAATGTGTCAGCAAGGGCATAAAGAAGTGGAAAGTCTATGAGGGGAGTTGCATTTGCTTTGAGGCAGAATCTGCATTGTGGGTAAGCTAATAAGCTTGTAAGTCAGATGCGTTTATAAGCCTGCGGGGTTTTGCAAGGCTTATAAATTGTGATAAGAAGTAGCATTATGCAATCCCTTTTAGGCTTGACTTCTAGTAGCACAATGCGAGAGAATTTTAGCATTTTTTGATTATTTTTGAGAGAGATTTGGGAAAATTTTGTGGCTGTTTGTGTAGATTTGATATAGATTTTTGGTAGATTTTGTGTGGCGTTTTTGTAAGGTAAAGGGATTTTATACTTTTTGGGTTTTTTACTTTGGTGTGGTGGTATCGGTGGCAGAATCAAAAATCCACGCATTTGCGCACGCCCAAGACACAGCCTGCAAAATCTAAATTACGCGGGGAGTTAGTATGCCCTGCTAAGTCTTTGGCATTTTGACTAGAATCTGCATAAATATTTTTCGCAAAAATATCGGGTTTTTGTAAGGCTAAATCGATTTTTGTAATGCTAGGATAAGAATCTTTAAGGCTAGCGATAATGTCATCTAGGGCATTTTCTAGCAAGTCGTATTTGCGTTTTTTTAAGCATTTGGCAATATGACTTGCTAATGCCACATAGTCTAAATACGCGCTTTGTTTTTCATAGCGTATATTTGCATTTACTAGCACTTTTTGTGGGCTTTTTCTCTCGCGAGAGAAAATCCCTATGATAGCCTCCACGCATAGATTTTGTATCAAAATCTCATATTGATTTTGCATAGTCAAATCCATAAAAAATCTATAATACTTTGCCCTCTTGCCCCTTAAAAAGTCGCATTATATTTGGGATATGCGTGTAGAGGATTATTAGCCCGATTAGCACGATTGGCGTGTGGCTGTTGATTTGAGCGGTGATGTCTATGCTGGGGGGGAGCGAAAAAAGTGCTGGAATGATAAAAGTAAGCACCACGCCACTTAGCACGCCTGTGAGGGAGGATAGCGAAGAGACTTTGAAAACCTTGCCGACAACGCCCCACACCACAAGCCCCAATGCCCCCTCAATAGGCATTAGCAAAATCACAGAGCCAATCGCAGTAGATACTCCCTTGCCTCCGTGAAATCCTAAATAAGGGCTATAACAATGCCCAAGCACCGCTAGTATCGCCATAAACCATTGCGCTCCATAAGGCAAGCCAATGATTTTGGCTAGGGCGATGATTAGCGTGCCTTTTATGGCGTCTAGTATGAGCGTGGCTAGGGAGATTAGTTTGGCATTTTTGGGGTCGCGCTCTTTTAGTGCGCGATAGACATTTGTCGCGCCGATAGAGCCTGAGCCTACTTCGCGCAAATTGATTCCATACAAGATTTTGGTAAGCATAACCCCAAATGGTATCCCGCCTATGAGAAATGCGAGCAAGTAAAACCAAAGGTTGATATAGTTGCTAAACAATTCCATTTTGACTCCTTTTTGTTGCGCTATTTTGTGCGTTTTGTTTTTGTGTTTTTTGTAGTTTTTGGTAGCTTATGGTAAGATTTAAAGCCAAAATTTAGAGCCGAGATTTAAAGCCAAAATTTAGAGCTAGGAATACTAACACAAAAAGGATAATTTAGCACAATGCAAAAACAAATACACCAAAATCTAAAACAAGGCAAAATCTACTCCAAAAAGCCCGCATTTATAGCGCGTTTGACTTGCGTTATGGCTTGCGCTTTATTTGTATTTTTAGCCCCGACTTGCACTCACTTGCAAAAACTTGCCCCAATTTGCTTAGAAAAAATTCAAAAAATACTCCAAAAAGCAAAAATCTTATCGTTTTGTCTTATGCCTGCTAATATATTTATGTTTTTTGAAAAATCAATAGAAATGTAAGAAAATTTTAGATTTTTTTTTCTATTTTTTCTAAATTGAACGATTATAATTTTATCGTTTCTATGCCAAAAATGAGAATCTAAAATCTGCTAGATTTTGCTTTTTATTTTGGGTGTTTTTGTGGTGTTTTTGGATTTTGTAGATTTTGCGAATTAGGCTAGATTCTGGCGTATAAAGCGGGATTTGGACTAGATTTTGTCAAATCTAGGTAAAAAAGCAAAATCTAAATCCCCACAAAATCTCCATAAATGACAAGACAAAACATAGCAAAATGGCATAGAAAGACAACAAGGAGTAAGGAGAGTAGATGCGCTATACATTTCTCATCGCAGCGATAATTTTTGTCGGTGGGTTTATCGTGGGAAATGGCGCGTATAGTCTCTATAATGCGGATACTCTAAGCTACCTCTCTAGCGATTCTAGCGCGTGCAATAACTGCCATGTGATGAATGAAGTCTATGCTGATTATCACAAAGCATCTCACCACGAGCTAAATTGTATCGAGTGCCACTTGCCTCATTCATTTGTGCGCAAATGGGCGGCAAAAGCCCAAACAGGCTTAGGACACGCTTATCATTTCACTTTTGATAAGTCTTTGCCACAGCATTTTAGTGCAAATGATGATACAAAAAAATGGGCACAAGAGAATTGTATCCGATGCCACGGAGACTACGCACACAATGCCATAAATCCAACGCTAAATCCATACAGCACAAAAGACGCGCTAAATTGTGTCTCTTGCCACAGCAGTGTGGGGCATTCACGCTAGATTGGCAAATCTAAAAACACCAACCAAACAACAAAGGAGTAGAAAATGAGCAACAACAAAAAATTGTGGGGAATCCTAGCCATAGGCTTAGTGGTAGGATTTATCGTAGCGTTTATCACAGCAGATATAGGCGTAAAAAAAGGCGAGCAAATCGCTCTTGCTTCGGCAAATATGGCGGGGATTAGCGATGAAGACCCTAGATTTACCACTTGGGGCAAGGCTTTCCCAGAGCATCTAGACTCGTATCTAAGCGGTGCAAATGCAGAGCCAAAGCCCACAGATTTTGGTGGCAATCTCTCATACAATAAGCTTGATAGATTCCCGCAATTAGTGAGAATGTGGGCTGGGTATCCATTTTCGGTGGATTTTAATGAGGAGCGACACCACTTCTATATCCAATCAGACCAAATGAAAACCGCTAGAAACAACAAAGATTTGCTAAATGCAGCGGGGCTAAAGGCATTTGGCGGGCAGCCTACTGCGTGTATGAACTGCCATAGCGGCTGGACAAAATGGCTTATCGATAATGTAGCGGGCGGGGATTTTGTGAAGTTTAATAGCGCGAAGTATTGGACTATGATAAAAAATGTCCCCACAATGGATAATCAAGCCCCCGATAGCAAAGAGCACACAGGGCTTCACGGAGGCACACGAATGGGGCTTACTTGTGCTGATTGCCATTCGCCAAATGATATGAGCTTGCGCATCACTCGTCCTGCGCTTATCAATGCGCTTGTGGATAGAGGCTATGAAAAAGACGCAAAAGTCGGCATAAAAGCGACTCGCCAAGAGATGAGGACGCTCGTATGTGCGCAATGCCATGTGGAATACTACTTCAAATCCACAGGCGAAAAAGTCGCCACTATGGGAGAATCTATCGCTAGCAATCCAAATGCAAAATGGCTAGATGGCACGCAAAAGACTTATGAGCAGATTGATTATTGGAGAGATGGCAATAAACCCACAGAAATACAAGTAGATGGGCTTACTTTGGCATTCCCGTGGAGCGAATGGAAAAAAGGCGAGCCATTTAGAATCGAAATGCTTGATGACTACTATGACAAAGTGCGCGATAAATTCCCACAAGATTGGGTGCATAAAGAAACAAAAGCCCCTATGATAAAAATCCAACACCCAGAGACAGAATTTGCAAGCGGTGGAATCCACGCCCAAAATGGCGTATCTTGTGCGGATTGTCATATGCCATATACAAGAAATGGTGCGAAAAAAATCTCAAGCCACGCATTTACTTCGCCACTAAAAGATGTAAATGCTTCATGCAAATCTTGCCACGCACAGCCAGAGGAGTATCTAAAAGCCCAAGTATATAGCATACAAACTTCTATCGCCTCTATGCAAAGAAGCGCAGAATACGCTATCGTAAGCCTTATCGAAGATATAAAAAATGTCCGCGCTAGCTTTGGGAATCTAGCCAAATACCAAACCGATGGCAAGCCTGATGACAAAAAAATCTCTGCCGCGCTAAAAGATGTGCTTGAGCTACATAGAAAATCCCAAATGAGAGCGGATTTTGTCAATGCGGAAAACTCCACAGGATTTCACAACCCTACTGAAGCAGCTCGCATAATGGGGCAATCTATCGCTATGGCAAAAGAAGGGCAAAGCCTGCTTGTAGTCCTAGCCCAAAAAGATGGAATCACCATAACCCCGTCAAATTTAGGATTTAAAGACATACAAAAATACGCCCCGGGATTGTTGCGCTACCCAGCTGATATGGACGGACACAAAAAAGGCGATATTTACTATGATGAGCCAGATGAGAGAGATGTAAATCGCGCGCCTGCTAAAGAGTTGCTAGATTTAGATGAAAATCTAGCCCCTTATAACTACAAAAAAATCATCAAACCTCTAACAAGTGCTAGATAAGCACGCCTAGAGGCTAGCTATGAGAATCCCCTTATCTTTAGGATTGATTTTGGATAGGGGGCAAGTTTTTGGAAATATTGACAAAATCCTTTGTCTTTAATCCACTTAAGATAGGGGGTAAGATTTTGCAGGGCTAAATTTCATTTGCATATCTTTTGTTTGAGATTAAGTTAGATTTAGCCTTTGTAATTATTTTTTTCATTTTTTGTAACCATATCTTGCTTTTCAATCATATCTTGCTTTGTAACCATTCTTGCGTTCATTGCGGATTTATGAAGGCTTTTTGGGCTTTTTTAGGCGTTTTATAAATGTGTTTTTCAGTGCATTTATAAAAAGTCATTTTTTTACACAAACTCCACATACTCCCCATTTTATACTTCAATATTGCGCAGTTATTGTTGTGTTGTCGTTGAGCTATCATTGGTATTGCTATTGTGAAAATCTGCGTTATTTTTACCCCGTCATTGCCACGATTGCGCGATTTTGGTAAAGAGTGCAAAATAGCGCAACCCAAATCCGTCATTGCGAGAATATTAGATTCTATTAGAATCTAATATTCGTGGCAATCCACAAGCACAAATTGCCAAATAACACTCCTTTGTAGTTTTTGGTTATAGATTGCCACGCGTTGCATTAAAAAAGCACGGCTAACAATTACGATTTGCTGTTGGATTTTGGTTTGCCATTTTTGTCATATTGAGCGTAGCGAAATATCTCTTTGTTTTTGTTGAGATACTTCGGCTAAAGCCTAAGTAATGACAAACTTATTTTTGTGGATTGCCACGAATCTGCAATTTTTTACAAAATTGCAGATTCTCGCAATGACGGAAAATGACAAAAAAGTAGAATCGTATTAGATTGCCACGCGCAATAAATTGCGCTCGCAATGACAAACTAACATTGTCATATTGAGGTTTCGCAAGAAACCGAAATATCTCTATTACATTGTGGCTTTAGAGATACTTCGCTTTTTTGTAAAAAATCTTAAGTATGGCAAAAATAGATTGCACGCATTGTATTTTAAAAAGCAATGCTTGCGATGGCAGTAGTGGAACACTAAAAAACCCACCCCCTTAGTCCCCCTCCGCACGGGAGGGGGAAATTATGTCATTGTGAGAATCTGCATTTTTGTCATTGCGAGCGGATTTTATATAATAAACTTGCAATGACAAGACAACATTGATATTTAGTTTTTGAAAAAGTCAAAATATCTAAAAGTCAAAATATTTTTGGTTTTGTGCTAGTCGTTTTTTATCTCTTTGTCATAGTTTATTTCTCTATCACCTATTTTTATCATTCGCTCTCTATTAAGATTATATTGCGGATTAAATGGACTTAGGCTAGGCTTACAATCAGCACAGGAAATATCAAGCAAATCAAACATTGCGTGCATAAAATTATCACTCATAAATGGTAGATTTTGCGCTTGCTTTATGCGATTTATCACATTTGGATACGCACGCTTAAACGCGTCATTTACATAAATCATAAATGGAATCTCTAATACAAAACGCGAGGCTATATTGCCTCCGTGTCCAGCAAAATCGCCTTTATCATATACTTCTTCTCCGTGGTCGCTAAGATAAAAAATAATCACTTCTTCATTTAGATTTTCATCTAGTTTTGTATTCTTGTGTGCGCTAGATTTTTGCCCATCAAATCGCTTAATTATCTCGCTTACTACAAAATCATTATACAAAATCGCGTTTAGATAATTAGCTTTTATCTCTGCTTGACGATTGTTTATTGTTTGGGATTTTTTCTCCCCCGCATAAAACATATCCAATCCATTTATACGCAAATCTTTTGCGCTAAAAAAATCAAACTCATCGCTATAACGCCATTTGTAGATATAATGCGAGCCTTGCAAATGAAAAATGATAAACTCGTTGTTTTGATGTTTGGGCGGATAATTTTGGTTTGGATTATCGCTATGTATAAAATCTGTATGTTGATTTTGTGCCTTTTTTTGTTTCAAATCATCATAGATTTTCAGCAAGACTTCATCTTGCAATGCTCTAGGATTTGACTCCATAAGTCTAGCATAGCGTAGAGTGTCCACGCGTTTTGCAAGTATATCAAAGCTATTGTGTCCGCTTACGGCTTCTTGATTGCTTATCCAATAAGTGTGATAACCTAGCAATTTCATCGCATCGATTAAATTCATTGTTTGATACCATTTGATTTTGCCCTCATTTTCATAGTTGCTAAAACTAAGCACCTTTTTTAGCACCTGTGCTGTATCTGCTGCGGGGGAAATGACATCGCTAAATACAAATAGATTTTGGGATTTGACTAGGGCGTTTAGATTTGGGTTATTTGGCAATGGGTAGCCATATAGATTCATATAATTTCTTTGGGTAGATTCTCCGATGATTAGGACGATTTTTGGGATTTTGCGTTTTTGAGAGATGTAGGTGGTTTTTGTTGGATTTGAGGTTAGATTTTTAGATAGATTTTGTGTGGAGTTTGCATACTCTGTGAAGTCGCCCCCCCCCCCTTTAAGCGCAAGCATAGAATCTAGCTTTTTATCCAATGCTCTAAATTCTTTTATGACTTCACTCTCATCATAAAGTCCTGTATAAATCACTTTTGCAAAATGATAAATTTCGCTTTTGTTGCTCATCTGTGTATCCAAAAATCCAAATCCCCCGCCTTTATAGCATTTTATGGCAAATATGCAGACAAACACAACGCTAGCAAGAGCCACAAACGCGCTAACTGGTTTTGGTGGCATCATCGTGTATTTGGATTTTGCGCAAACTATGCTTAACGCGATAAAAATAAGCAATAAAACAATACTTTTAGCATTTGCATAAAACAAGCTAAACTCACCACTTTCACGCAGATTGGTAGCCAAAAATATTTCAAAAGAAGCGAGGTTTAGCGTGGAGTTAAAATTGATAAACAAAAATACATTTATCGCCCCCACGACAAAACTAAGCCCAAAAAGCACATTTAGCATAAAATCTAGCGCGTTTTGTGGCAATTTATACAAGATTTTGTGCGTGGTGTTTTGTGCGATTTTTGCGGATAGTTTTTGCGTGCAAAAACACAGCACAAAAAGTAGCCAAAAATCAAATAAAAAACTTTTTGCAAAATGTATTAGAAATTCCCAAAGATTTAGAAACCTCACAAGCGCGTAAAATACGCTATTTATTATGACGATGTATAAAAATTTTAGGTTGAGAAAAGATGGGATAAAATCTGCATTGTGAGAAAATTTGGTAGTTTGTGGATTGTTAGACATTTATTTCCTTTGGATTTTTTTGTGTTTAGCCAAAAATTGATGCAAAATTATACACAACTTTATTGCATTATAAAAGAAAATGATACAATAACAATTTGCAGATGATTTATGGGTGTTAGCACTTGGTTTTGGTATGTGGCTAGATTTTGTGGAATCCAAATTGCTAGCCTAGATTCACAATTTACGCAAAATCTAGCTAAACCAAAAAGGAGCGTATATGACTTTTATTGATAGTATTTTTGCCGAAGAGGTGCTTGACTCAAGGGGAAATCCCACGGTTAGAGCTACTGTCGCGCTAAGCGATGGCACGATGGATAGCGCGATAGTCCCAAGCGGGGCTAGCACGGGCAAAAGAGAGGCGTTAGAATTGCGCGATGGGGACAAATCGCGCTATTTAGGCAAAGGCGTGCTAAAAGCGTGCGAAAATATCGAGGCGATTATTTCAGACGCGCTTGTGGGGGTTAGCCCTTATGACCAAAGCTTCATTGATAGCACGCTAAAAGAGATTGATGGGACAAATAACTACGCAAATATCGGTGCAAACGCTACTCTAGGCGTATCTATGGCGGTGGCAAGAGCTGCGGCAAAAAGTCTCAAAATCCCGCTATATCGCTACTTAGGCGGGGCAAATGCCATCACACTTCCCGTGCCTATGCTAAATATCATAAATGGCGGTAGCCACGCGGATAACACGGTGGATTTTCAAGAATATATGATAATGCCTCTGGGGTTTGAGAGCTTTGAAGAGGGTTTGAGGGCAAGTGCGGAAATCTATCAGCACCTAAAAGCGATTTTGAAAAACAAAAAACATATCACAAGTATCGGCGATGAGGGAGGATTCGCGCCCAATCTAAAAAACAATGCCGAGCCTATCGAAGTGATATTGCAAGCCATAGAAAAAGCGGGCTACAAGCCAAAAGAGCAAGTGTCAATCGCCCTAGATGTCGCTAGTAGCGAGCTAGTCGATGAAAAGGGAATCTATCATTTGGAGGGAGAGGGCAGGAAGCTAGATTCTGCGGGAATGGTGGAGTATTATGAAAATCTATGCGCGAAATATCCTATCGTATCGATTGAAGATGGGCTAAGCGAAGATGACTGGGAGGGGTGGAAACTGCTAACCAAAAAGCTAGGCAACAAAGTGCAACTTGTGGGCGATGATTTGTTTGTAACCAATGCGGAGATTTTGGCACACGGCATAAAGCAAAAAGTCGGCAATGCGATTTTGATAAAGCCAAACCAAATCGGCACAGTAAGCGAGACTATGCAAACCGTGCGACTAGCCCAAAGAAATGGCTATAAGTGCATAATGAGCCATAGAAGTGGGGAGAGTGAGGATAGCTTCATCGCGGATTTTGCCGTAGCCCTAAACACAGGGGAAATCAAGACAGGCAGCACCGCAAGAAGCGAGCGAATGGCAAAGTATAATCGCTTGCTTAGCATTCATCACGAGCTAGCAAAGCCACATTATCTAGGCAAAGAGCTATTTGGCTAGAATCTGTGATGAAGCGTTTGGGGATTTTAAGATTTTGGGATTTTAAGATTTTAGATTTTGCGTAGCTAGCGGGGGTTGTATATGGCAAATATGACGCTAAATGCGATAAAAACGCTAAATGCCACAAATGCACCAAACAAGCCAAAAATAGTAAAATCTAAAATACCTAAACTCTAAACGCATAAATACAACAAAGACACGGGGATAAAAATGGCAAGATTTTTTAGGATACTAAGTATGCAAAATCTATGGTATGGGCTATATGCGCATAGAATATACGCATTTTTTTTGCTATTTTTAGCGGGGGCTAGCGTGTATGTTTCGTTTCTTGCGTGGGGGGAGCATTCTTTAGAAGTGTTGCTAAAAAATAGGGAGCAAAAACATATCTTGCAACAAGAAGTCGATACCCTCCAAGCCCAAAATGCGCAACTACAAAAAGTGCTATTTGAACTCAAAGGATTAGAGCCGTGAATACTTGTTTGAAATTTTTGTGTGTGTTTTTGGCGTTTGTGGTGTTAGATTTTGCAAATGCTAGAGAAAATCCATTTGAGCCGATGAGTCGCCCGCAAGAAGACACTTTCAAATCCCCAAATGCCAAAAATTATTTTAAAGAGAGGGATATAAAGCTCCCTAGCACCGCTAGAATCCTAAAAAGCGTAACCATAACTTACCAAAATATCGATGGTAGCACGGAGAGTAAGAGTATCGATATTGATGAGGGGATTGATTGGCATTTTCCTATTTTGCTAAGCCAGAAAAAAGCGTTTTTAAACGAAAAAGTCCAGCATTACACCATTGTGCCATTTGACTTTTTTACCCAAAGAAATCGATTTTATCTCTTTAGTAGCAACAATATTATCCGCTCTTTTGTGCTTCCCTCGCCATATCGCATCGTCATCGACATAGACAAACAAGAGCAATACGGCTTGCAAAAACAGCCAAAATCTAGCAATGGTTTTATCCCGCTAAATGTCAAATATTTTAAAAAAGCAGCCCTAGATGTGCATAAGGATTTCTACCGCTTCACTATCACGCTAGATGGGCAATACACCTACCATATCCAAAAAGAAGTGGATTATTATGTCATTTCGGTGGAGTAGATTTTGGCGATAACACCCAAAAACATTGTCCTTATCGGCTTTATGGGCAGTGGCAAAAGTAGCGTAGCAAAGCATTTGGGGCGAAATCTAGGGCGATTTGTGCTAGATAGCGATGAGATGATAGAAAAGATTTTGGGGGTTAGCATAGCGGAGTTTTTTGAAAAAAAGGGCGAGGAAGCGTTTCGCGCTAAAGAAGCGCGATTTATCGCGTGGGCAAAAAAAAGCGTGCAAGATGCCATTATCTCCACAGGTGGCGGAATGCCGATTTTTCATAATGTCAGGCAAATGGGCTTTGTAGTGTATCTAAATAGCGATTTTGATTCTATCGTGGGGAGATTAGATGGTGCTAAAATCGCAAAACGCCCGCTTTTTAGGGATTTAGACAAAGCTAGAGAGCTATTTGAAGTGCGCAGGGAAATCTATGCAAAAAACGCGGATTTGGAGGTAGATGCAAACCGCTCCATAGAATCTATCGCCCTAGAAATCATCAATCACTTAGATACAAAGCGATGATTTATAAGCGTGGATATTTGGGCTATATTTTTTGTGGGGTTATGCTGTGGGTTGTGAGATTTTGCGTGGGAGGGGATTATAAAATGTGTCGCAATGGCATTTATGTCAAGTAGCGACATTTATGCCATTGCTTCGCCCCGCAACTTTGGCAAGTGCAAGGCATAGCTAATGAATGCAAAAAGCATTTGGGTTTGTTTGGGTTAGAATTTGTAATAATAACCTGCTGTGATGATAAGTTGTCGCATCTCTTGCGTATTTGTGCTCAATGCGGTAGGCGTTGTTAGATAGTCAATCGCAATGGTTGGCAAGCGGAAAGCTAGGCTTGCGTTGTGATGTCTGCCTACATAGAGTTCTAGCCCTACATTTATAGGTAGCACAAATCCTCTTGGTCCTTGCCTAGTAGTGATAGTGCCTGCGTCATTTGTTTGGGTATTGTTACGCGCATAAGAATCCGCATAGCCTGCGCCAAGCCCTATAAATCCACCGATTGCGCTATTATTGCCGATATTTGCAAATTTAAACACCGCTTCAATATTTGCTGCGACTTGATGATAAGAGCTAAGTGTAGCAGTTGATTCAACACGTTGTATTGGGCTATTTGCAGTATTTACTAGTTGCCCTGTGGTTGCATTTATTGTTCTTTCGTCTCTATCGGTTTTGCTATATGTGTAGTTATACACATAGTGATAAGTGGCATAGCCTCTTAATCCTGCCCAACGATTGAAAAAATGCGTATAGCCAAACTTTAGCCCCACAGCACCTAGTGGAAACGCATCGTTTTTTGTAGTTGTAGTGGTGATTGTAGTATTGTTAGTATTTGGCGCACGCACAATATTTGTTGTCTTGCCCAATTCTGCGCTCACACCTGCTTCCACACCAAAAAACAAGCCATTATGCTTGTTTCCACCTATTTTTGTCTCCCCCCCCCCCCTCAATATCAGCGTGTAGAGGGCTAAATGCGATAGAAGCGATTCCTACTAGAGAGAGGAAGCGCAAGCCTTTTGCTTTTTTGCTAAGTCCTGCAAATGGACTTAGAGAATCTTTTGTAAGATTGCTCATATTTTTCCTTTTTTGCGCTATGCGCGGTTTTATTTTGCTTTGCTTTTTGATTGCACAAGCAAGGGCTAGATTTTACTTAAGCAATGTTAATGATTATAAAAGTTTTTTCGTATGAGATGATTTATGGGGGATTTTGATATATGTTTGAAATGATTGTGATTTTGCGTGGTGGTGTGGGTTTTTATTACAAATCTTTGAGAAATCTTAGAGTGTATAAAATCTAGCTTTGATTTGCGTGATGATTTTGTTTATTTCTTGCAAAATGTGCGTGTCATTTGGGACAAAAAAGCGATGATTATTTTGCCTTGCAAAGCCATTTTTTCTAAATCCCAAAAATATATCTAACGCCTCATTTACGCTTTTTGCGTGGCGCATTAGGGCATTATCTAGCAAGTATTTGTCGTGGTAGAGCAAGAGGGAGCGAGTCGATAAAGTAGGGATACCTAAAAAGCTAGATTCTAGATTCATCGTCCCGCCACCGCCAAGTAGCATATCAATGTGTGGATAAAACTCACGCACAAAAAGAGGCTTTTTTGCTATGCGGACACAGCGATACGCGCCAAACTCTGCTTGCAAATATGCTTTTTCATAGCGAGGCATAATCATAATATTTGCTAGATTTTCCCTAGCAAGCGCGTGCAAAATCTCATAAAAAAGCGGATATTTTGCTCTCACATAGTGCGCTTTGTATTCTTCCTCTCTAGCGAGAATCAAAGGCTTTTTTTCACTCAAATCCTCAAATCCTAGTCGCGCTAACAATGCTTTTTTGGAATTTGCTTGTGATTTTGGGCAAGATTTTGGGGTAGATTCTGCTTGTGATTTTGCGCAAGAGTCTGCGCTAGATTTTGTATTAGTTTTTTGGCTAGATTTTGCGACATTTTGCCCCCAAATCTCACTATGCAAATCCTCTAGCCACAACGCCACATCGATGAAATTATATGCGATTAGGTTTTGGCGAGGGATACCAAAAAACCTATACACCTGCTCTGATAGGACAAAAGGATAAAAAATCACGCTAGATAATGGAAGGGTTAGGCGCGATAGTAGGGTGATATTGCCCTCCCCGCCCTCAAAGCTAGCCATAGGCGTATCGCTAAAATGCACCACAGGAATCCCTAGCCCAAAAGCCACTTGCGCCCCCTCCGCGCTAGCACCTGTGAGAAATACACGCGGTTTGCCTACGCGAGCAAAAAGCGCGACAAACTCTTTTTGCCGTTTGATTCTAGCCAAAAATTTGCCCTCCAAAGTGTCGCCTCCATAGCCCTCATTTCCGCCTATGCAGATTGCTTCTACGCCAAATTTTTCAAGCAAATCAGCACATTCTGTATAGCCTGCACTTTTGCGCGTGGTGATGATGATAGAATCTAGCTTGCGCAAATGTGGTAAAAGAGCGTGAAAAAACAGCGCGTATTTGGGGTCTGTGATGTCTATCCATAGCATTTTGAGCCTTTTGGTTTGGGGATTTTATAGGGGATTTAAGTCGATTTAAGCGGATTTGATTATATCGCAAAATCGTTTTGTGGCTACAAATCTATGATCGGCAGCGAGTTTTGCGCAAGGATTTTGCATAAAAATGATTTAAGCATAAATCGACATAAAATCTATTGTGATTATGCCTTGCTATGAGAGAGGGGGTTTTTGGATAGGGGATTTTGGTGCTAGAGGTGTTTTTTGGTTTGAAGCAAAATGGATTTTGTTATGACAAAAATTAGGTTTTTGTTATGATAGGCTTTGTTATGATAAAAATGACAAACCAAAATCCAATGACATAATTTCCCCCTCCCGTGCGGAGGGGGACTAAGGGGGTGGGTTCTTTGATATTTCACTGCCGTCATTGCGAGAATCGCGCTAGCGATTCGTGGCAATCTATCTTTGTCATATTGAGCGTTAGCGAAATATCTCTAAATCCACGATTTAATAGAGATATTTCGTTTTCTTGCGAAACCTCAATATGACAATGTTAGTTCGTCATTGCGAGCGAGCGCGTAAGCGCGAGCGTGGCAATCTATGACTAAAAAATGCAAAAGAGCGTTGTTTGGCAATTTGTGATTGTGGATTGCCACGATTTTGCTAGCGCAAAATCTCGCAATGACAGAAATGCAGATTCTCACAATGATAAAACGGCACAAAAAAGCCAAGCAAAATCTAACGATTGTCTAAAGAAACTAAGCCTTGTTTGTTTTTCTCGCAATGACAAAATGTGTGGATTGCCACGCAAATGCTAGCGCATTTGCTCGCAATGACGGAATGTGTGGATTGCTGATTTTGCAATGCTTTTCAAGTTGTAGATTCTAGTAATGACAAAGTGATTTTCCCCCTCCCGTGCGGAGGGGGACTAAGGGGGTGGGTAAATCCCAAAAAATAGTTATTGTGAGCAAAACACAAGACTTGCGTGGCAATCTATTTTTGTCATACTTAAGATTTTTTACAAAAAAGCGAAGTATCTCTAAATCCACAATGCAATAGAGATATTTCGCTACGCTCAATATGACAATGTTAGTTCGTCATTGCGAGAATCGCGCTAGCGATTCGTGGCAATCTATGACTAAAAAACGACAAAAGAGCGTTATTTGGTAATTTGTGATTGTGGATTGCCACGCAAATGCTAACGCATTTGCTCGCAATGACACCCACCCCCTAGCCCCCTCCGCAAGGGAGGGGGGAAAAGAGGCAAACTCACTGCAAGGGAGGATTTATAGATTGCCACGCGGATTTTACAAAATCCGCTCGCAATGACGAAAATGCAGATTCTCACAATAACACAAAAACAACATAGACAAAATGACGCTAAACCAAAAAACTAAACAAAACACAACTAAATAAAGCTAGACTATGCTACGCAAAACAAAATCAAAATACACAAAACAAAGTTAAACAACTTGCAATAAAGACAACAAAAAACGCGCTATACAATTAAACTAAAAAACAAAACCGCGTTTAACAAAGCAAAATCAAAGTCAAAATTTACTACAAAACAAAAAACAACACAAAAAGACACGAAACTTAACAAAACCAAACCAAACAACACTACAATGATACAAAGTAGTGGATTGCCACGATTTTGCTAGCGCAAAATCTCGCAATGACACCCACCCCCTAGCCCCCTCCGCAAGGGAGGGGGGAAAAGAGGCAAACTCACTGCAAGGGAGGATTTATAGATTGCCACGCGGATTTTACAAAATCCGCTCGCAATGACATTAAACAACATAGACAAATTACACTAAACTAAACAAAACTAAACTACATAGAATCAAACAAACTAAACTAAACTACACCACAAACAAAACAAACAAAACA
>NZ_JBSIUU010000011.1:0-92101 GCF_053654535.1 Helicobacter sp. T3_23-1056
GGACTTTGCACGCGATATTGCTTAAAAGCAAGATTACCACGATATTTATGCTCGCCATTAACCCCATAAAAATATCTGCCAAATCCCACGCCAAAGCCAGATTTAACTGCGCCCCGATAAACACCATCACCACAGCAAAAAACCTAAAGATTTGCAAAGCGATTTTATGCTCTGTGATAAATTTAAAATTTGCCTCCGCATAAAAATAATTCCCAATAAGCGAAGTAAAGGCAAAAAGCACGATTGCCACGCTCACAAAGATAAGCCCAAAATCCCCAAAATGCCCCTTCATCACGGCTTGCATCACTGCCATTCCGCTTAACCCACTTGTATCCACGGTAGAGCAAAGCACCATAAACGCGCTTGCCGAGCAGATAACCAAAGTGTCGATAAAGACTGATAGCGTTTGCACCATTCCTTGCTTAGCGGGGTGGCTAGTGTGCGCGCTTGCAGCGGCATTTGGCGCAGAGCCCATACCCGCTTCGTTTGAGTAAAGCCCGCGCTTAATCCCTATGACTATCGCGCTCCCTGCAAACCCCCCAAATATCGAGCGAAAGTCAAATGCCTCTTGCAAAATATTAGCAAAGATGAGCGGGATTTTATCCACATTTAGCCCGATGACTACAAGCGCGACTGCGAAGTAGCCAAACGCCATTATCGGCACGAGGATTGAGGAAATGAGCGCGGATTTTTTATCATCGCCAAAGAAAAAGAAGCTCACCAAAATCGCTAAAATTAGCCCCACAAAAATCGTAAGCGGGGAGTTTTCAAACACTTCTTTGCCCACAAAAATCTCAAATGACGAAGTCAGCGTGAAAGCCTGCAGGGCATTAAACCCAAGCGCAAAGCAAAAAATCAGCGAAATCGCAAAGATAATGCCAAGTTTTCTAGAATTTAGCGCGGATTCTATGTAGTAGGCAGGACCGCCTTTGTAGCGGTGAGTGCCGACTTTGCGTTTATACACTTGTGCGAGGGTGGATTCTACAAACGCGCTTGCCCCGCCCACAATCGCGCTAACCCACATCCAAAATAGCGCGCCACTCCCACCGCTAGCGATAGCCACGCTCACGCCCACGATATTGCCTATACCCACGCGTGAAGCAGTCGAAATCATCAGCGCACCAAATGGCGAAATATGCTCCCTCTCGCTCTTTTCTTTTAGCACGGCAAACACATCGCGCATAAGTCGCAACTGAATAAAGCGCGTGCGAATGGTGAGATACGCCCCACAAAGCAATAGCGCAAACACTAGCCAATAAGTGTATAAAAACCCGCTAAAACTGCTTACAAAATCCATAAACAAATCACCAATATACTCCATAATAACCTCCTAATAAAATATGCCACCCCAAAAATACCACAAAAACGCGTAAAAACACGCAAAACAGATTTTTCTAAACCCAAAACACTATGATAGCCCATTTTATGCCGTTATTATCCATTACTTTTTGGCAAATCAACTCATTGCAACATTGCATATCATAAATCTAGCCACGCCATATCGCTTGTGTGGATTTTTATGCTATGGGTGCGGTAGGTGGCGTAGATATTGGCGACTTCGGGGGTGAAATTATCCTGCCTTGCGTGATTTGTGCCATTTGAAATATGCGTAAAAAGCGGGGGAAGCACCTTTAGCACCGCTTTAGAATCTAGCCTTGCAAAAATAAGTGCCAAAGTAGCCTCTCTCTCTTTGAGCGGATACACAAGACGCAACACTTCAGGGGTAAAGCCACTACTTTTTAGCACGGCAAACACGCGAGATAGCTCACTAGGGTGGTAGCAAAAAATAAGCCCGCCTCTTTGGGCTAAAATCCGCCTTGCTTGAGGTATCCACTGCTCTAGGGGCATAGAGGTGGCATAGCGGGATTCTACCAAAAGCGGGTTGCTAGAGCGGAGCGCGCCATCGGGGTAAAATGGGGGATTGCTAATGCAAAAATCTGCTTTTTTTGCGACACTTTTTGTGGAATTTATGGCATTTTTTACGCTATTTGTGGCATTTGTGGTGTTTGTGGTGTTTGTGGATTTTGTGGATTTTGCAAGGCTTGAAGCGTTTGATAAATTTTTTGTGTGGGTTTTTGTTTGTGGATTTTGCGGATTTTGCATATTTTGCGGTGTTTGATAGTAGCTTTGAGATAGACTTTTTGTCAAAATATCTGGCAAATTAAAATCTAAAAAATCAATATGATACACACGAGCCAAAGGGGGTTTATCAGCATTTTTTAGACAAAAAGTTGGATTTTGGGATTTTGCGTATGTTTCAAAAGATTTTGCAAAATCCGTTTTAAAATGCTTTTCAAAAGAGGCTTCAAAATCTGTTTTAAATGGGGCTTCAAACCCACTTCCAAAATCCCCCTTAAAATCGCCTGCAAACCCATTTCCAAACTTAGCAACTAGATTTTGCGCAAAAACTTGTGCCAAATCAAACGCAAAATCTTGCGCAAAATCTTGTGTCAAATCCTGCCCTAGATTGTTAAGCGGTTTTTGCGCGAGCGGTTTTTTTGCAAGCGGTTGCCCCAAATATACGCCATTTTCTAGCAAACAATCGCTATTTGTCCTAGCGTTGATATACGCAAGCGTAGCCATATATTTGTTGATTTCTATGAGATGAGAGCGCACGCCAAAATGTTTGGCACAAAGTAGCCCGATGATGCCACAGCCCGCGCCAATATCGACTAGATTTATCGTTTTTGATTTTTGCTTCTTGTGGAGGGGGTGAGTGCTAGGCAGGGTATGAGGGGCTAAAAACGCCCTCGCAAAATCAATCAGCAACAAACTATCGCTATTATACAAATAGCCATCGCGTGGCTGATATAGCCTCAAAAAACTATGTTTGTCCATATTTTGCCTACGAAAAGCCTTAGAAATTTATGGGTTTTAGCCACAAAAGCAAATCTTGCGTCTCTTGCGTCTCTTGATTCTTATGTAGATTTTGGGCTACATTTTCACACAAAAAATCTTTCCTAGAATCCGTTTTTGAAGTTTTTAGATTTTGCTTTACGCTTTTTTGGGCTTTATGGCTAGATTTTGGTATAAAAAGTTCATTTGATAGATTTTGCAAACTATCATCTAGCATATCACTACGCAAAATCCTAAAATGGCACAATATCTTTGAAATATCGCCCTGCATTTGTTTAGGATTTTGGGTATTTTTAGCGTTTTTTGCATTTTTAGTATGTTTAGAATCTACATTTTGCCCCAAACGCGATAAATCGCCTAGCCACACACTAGGAGAAATATGCAAAAGTAGCATATCGATTTTGTCCTTCAACGCCCATAAAAGCGGGAATCCCCCCTCAATCACATTAAACCCGCTAGATAGACTTAGCTCATTTGGCGAAGTCTTGATAGCCACGCTACGATTTGGCAGGCTAAAAAGCGGGATTGTGTTTGAGTGCCTTAGCAAAGATTCTTTATTGCGCGTCAAAATCTCTACATTTGGCAATATGCGCGAATGTGGCATTTGTGGCGCAAATCGCTGTGTAGATTGTGTAGATTGTGGCATTTGTGGCATATCTTGCCTAAGAGAATCTAGCGTTTTAAAATCATTTTGTCTAAAATCCAAATCTAGCGCGTAAAAACTATCCGCATAGCGCGTATCAAGGCTAGGTTTATCATTCAAAGCGGTGCGCCCTGAAATGATTAGTCTTTGTGCGATACACCGCTGATTGTGCGTGAAAATGCGCGAGCCAACGCCTGAAATCTGTCCATCTTTATACTCCCCATCTAGTCGCAATGCTAGCTTAAAAAGATTAAACTTCCCCCGCTCTTTTAAGCACAAAAATGGATAAAGCAAATCTAGCATTTGCCCATAAACACTATCGTGGCTAAAATCCCCCTGTGGCGAAGCATTCTGTGGCAAAATTTCCACTTCCACCCCCGCTTTTTGTAGCGTCTTTGTGCCATTGCTAGATTCCCCCCATTTATCGCAAAATCCTATGATGACTTTGGCAGGTTTTAGCGCAGCGATAAGCTCTGCACAAGGCGGGGTTTTGCCATAGTGATTGCAAGGCTCAAGGGTGCTTAGCAAGATTTTGTCCCTAAAAAGTCCGTTATGATTTTTTTTCAAAAAGTCGTGGATTTCTTGCGAATCACTCCATTTATCTAGCCCGCTTTTTTCCCCGCTTAGCAACTCATAGCCATATAGCAGGGCTAGCACTTCTGCGTGCGCCTTGCTAGCTTTTAGGTGGATTGCTTGGGATATGATTTCATAGTTATGGTTTAGCAACATCGCGCCTACGGGGGGATTTGGAAGCGTGAGTGTCTGCGCACTCCACGCCAAATCTATGCAATGTCGCATAAAAAGAATGTCCCTACTCGTGTGAAAAAACATATTTTGCCTTAATGATTTTTGATTAGTTTGGGCTTAAAAGCCAAAATTATAAACGCGCATTATAGCGTATTTGGGGATTTTAAATATGCTATAATCGTGCGCAAAATTTTTTATCACACTCATCAAACAAGCAAAATCTAAAAACACATTCCAAAGAGAAAATACAAAATGAATAACAAAATACACGCAATACACATTGGCGATATTGATAGCTTATGGCTACTAGAGCGACTAAAAAAGCTAGATTTGCTACGCAGATTTTGCGCGTGGTGGTGGGAGGGCGCGCCTAGCTTTGAGGTGGTTTGCGGGGCATTGCTCGTGCAAAATAGCAGGTGGGAGGGTGTGCAAGCCTCGATAAAAAACCTAAAAAACGCTAGGATTTTAAGCGACAATAATGACGAAGAAAGCCTATACAACCTCGCAAAATGCACAAACATAGAATCCCTCATAACGCCAAGCGGACTTTTTAGACAAAAATCCGCCCGACTTATCGCCATAGCAAATGCCATCATCACAGATTTTGGTGATTTTAGCAATTTTAGAGATGAGGTAAGCCGTGAGTGGCTACTCTCCCAAAAAGGCATAGGCAAAGAGAGTGCCGATAGTATCCTAAACTACGCGTGCGGGCGCGAAATAATGGTGGTGGATAGATATAGCTACAAGCTACTATGTGCGCTAGGCATAGAGATAGAGGACTATGAGGAATTGCAGGGGTGGTTTATGGATTTGGACTTGGGCGGTGTGTTTGAGCTGTATGAGGGATTTTGTGAGGATTTTGGTGGCGTTTGTGGTGCTTTTGCCACAGGTGGTGGCACAGGCGCAAATAGTAGCGTGGGCGGTGGCACAAATAGCGATAAAAAGGGGGCAAATCCTCAAATCAGCCTAGCCCAAATCTACGCTCGCTATCACGGCAAAATCGTAGAATTTTCTAAACGAAAAATGGATATAAACACGCTAATTGCGCAATAGATTTTACAAAAAGTGGCAAAATGAAAAATAGCGAAGCTAAACAAACTTTATCCAACAAAACATTCTCAAACAATCTACAAAATCCTCTGCCAACCCCCACACATTCCCAAAAACCTACCCCAAACACCAAAATCAAATCTAAAATACAATCTAAAAACCAAAAACCTACCAAATCCTGCGCTACGCTTACTCCATTGCAGATTTTTGAAAAACTTTGTGAGATTCCTCATCGCTCATACCACACACAGAAAATGTTTGAATATCTTTGCACTTTTTGTAAAAATCTAGGGCTAGAAGTCCGCACTGATAGGGCTAAAAATATTTATATTTGTCAAAAACCTCAAAAAATACACGCAAAAAATTGCGTTTCCAAAAGCCATTTGCAAAAAAGCCACCTCTCCAAAAACCACCTTTACAAAAACTGCTTGCCCAAAATCTATTCACCAAAAATCTGCTTGCAAGCACATTATGATATGGTAGGCGTTGGCAAAGCACAAAAAGGCGAGGCGATAGAGCCCTATATCGATGGGCAGTTTTTGCGCGCCAGAGAATCCTCACTTGGCGCGGATAATGGCGCGGGGCTAGCTAGCATTTTGTGGCTTTTTATGCAGGAAAAATACGCCCCGCATATCGAAGCGATTTTCACAAATAATGAGGAAGTGGGGCTATGTGGGGCAAATGAGCTAGAACTGCCCATAAAATCGCGCTTTTTGCTAAATGTGGATAGTGAGTTTTTTGGCGAGATTATCACGGGCTGTGCGGGGGGATTTGATATAGAGTTTGATTTTGGTGCTTTTGAGATAAAGCAAACGAGCGAGACAGGGCAAAATCTATTTTTTCACCCCTATGAAATAAAAGCATTTGGCTTTGAAGGCGGGCATAGCGGGGTAGATATTCATAGAAATATTCGCTCTAGCATAGTGGAGTTTGCGCGTCTGCTACAAACGCTATGCGACATACAAAAGAGCGATTCTAGCTTCTTTTGCGAGCTATACAGCCTAAATGCAGGCGAGAAGTCAAACTCCATACCTGTGGGATTAAGCGCGTTTATGGGCTTTAGTAGTGATATAAAGACGCTACAAAACACGCTAAAAAGCGCAGGACTATGCGTAATCAAAGAGAATCTATATAGCTTGCGTGTGGGATTGCCACCAAAAGATATGACAAAATCTACACAAAATCTAAAAACGGGGTTTTTTATAAAGTATCATCGTAATATAGGGGATTATCAGCATATTTTGGAGCAAAAACCTCAAAAATGTTATGATAAGAAGTTGCTATCAACGCTGATTTTGGAGCTAAAGCACGGAGTGTGGGAGAGAAAAGAAAATGGGGAAGTGCTAAGCTCACTAAATATCGCTATGATAGAGGACAATTCATCTTTTTGTGATGATAATTTGTCTTTGGATAGTCATTGCGCGGATTTTGTCGCAAATAATGATAATCCGTCATTACAAGCAAGCGATAGCGAGCGTGGCAATCCAAAATCCCCTTCCCCAAACTATCAAAATTTGGCGGAGGTGGCTACAAATGATAAAAATAATCCCCCCTCCCTTGCGGAGGGGGTTAGGGGGAGGGTAAAATCTAGCGATAATCCGTCATTGCGAACAAGCGATAGCGAGCGTGGCACAAGCCCACAGCTACAAAGTGGCGATTTAACAGAGTCCAAGTGGGTGCAGTTGCGCAAGCAAAATCCACAAATAAAAATTTGTCATACTGAGGGAGCGCAAGCGACCGAAGTATCTCAATCACAGCTTAAAAATAGAGATATTTCGGGCTTAAGCCCTCAATATGACAAGAAAATCATTGACAAAACAATAGATTGCCACGAATTTGCAACTTTTGACAAAGTCGCAAATTCTCGCAATGACGAAATAGATTCCACCTCACAAAACTATCAAAATGTGGCGGAGGGGGCTACAAATGATAAAAAAAATCCCCCCTCCCTTGCGGAGGGGGCTAGGGGGTGGGTAAAATCCACATTAGAATCTGTCCCAAAATCTAGCCTAGATTCTAACGCCAAATCATCATTGCAAGCAGATTTGCAAAATCCGCGTGGCAAAACAAGGCAAAACCGAAGTTTGTTTAGTAATCCACAAAATAGCCCGCAAAATAGCAAAATAGATTGCCACGATTCTAGGCTTTTTCACAAAAGCCTAGAATCTCGCAATGACAATACTACTTCTAAGACTAAAAACTTTACGCCCGAAATATCCAAAAATCCAAAACAAAAAAGAGATACTTCTATCTTTCAAGCAAAAACCCAGCAAACAAAACCTCACTATGACAAAAATAACATAACTTGCCACGCAAATGCAAACGCATTCGCTATCAATGACAACATAAACCCCACCCTGCATTTCACGCTAAAAGCGCGGGCAAATACCAATCCCCTGCTAGCAAAAATCAAAAAGCAAACCACACAAACCATAACAAATGTGCTAGCAAATCCGCCCTACACACCCAGCCTAAATATCAGCAACGAATATAGCGCGTGGGCAGATTCTAACGAACAAAAAACGCTCAAAGCAAAACACATTCACCCCATTTTACAAATGATTATCGATGCGTATAAATGGCGACATTGTGCGGTGGGGAGTATCCACGCAGGGCTAGAATGCGGGATTTTGCAAGAGCGTTTTCATAAAATGGGGCTAAAAAATATCGCTATGGCGTCCATAGGACCTACGATTTTGTCCCCGCATTCTCTGCAAGAGAGGCTTGATATTGATAGTTTTTATGAGTTTGTAGAAGTGCTAGAATCCCTGATAGCAAGCATCTGTGCTAGCGAAATAAACAAATAAAACAAAATCTAAACACCCTACAAATCAACCCTATTTCTCCGCATATACACCACCTCATCATCGCTTAGCACAAGCACGCTATAAGGCAAAACCACTAAAATCTTTTGCCTAAATCCACTAGATTTTTTACCCTGCTTTTGCAACGCTTTGCTATCTAGCATATTTGATATATCCCTATCACTCCCCACAAACACAAAATCCACCGCCACTTTTTGCGGATAATACCCCTTGCCCCTATCATACTCCACGCGCTTATCTCCGCGCTTCATATCTAGCATATCTAACGCCCCCGCATCACTATCCCAAGATTTTGCCACCTTTATCGCCTCTTTTAGCGAGGCTACGCGCCTAGCATTGCCCACCGCTTCATTGCCTAGCTTTAAAATCCACTCACTATCATCAATTTTTACCCTGCTAATTTTTGTAGTCATTTTTGCCCTAATCGCCTCTGCCTTCGCATAATCAGGGCTAGATGCAATGTCATATTGCCCACACGGCAAAAGCGCGGATTTGCTTATGCGCACATTTCTATCGATTATCTCGCCTCTCATATTACGGATATTTACTATAAAATAATCGCCCCTGCCTGCATTATTGAGTGTATTATCTAGCCCCAAAATCTTTTCTATGCTTAAATTCTCACTTTTAAAACGCAACTTATCTAATGTGCCAACAAACTGCCATTTTTCATCATACATCGGCACAAATGCGCGTTTGGCTAGCTCTTCCCCAATGCAAAGCAATTCCTCTTTGTTGGAGTTTTGCAAATCGTTATTTGTCGATTCTGCTAAATCCCCTTGTTTTTGGGCATCGCTTTGTTTTTGGGCATCACTTGCAAATCTAAAATCCACCGCACTATGCGTATCATTTGCCTTATGTAGCGTAGTCATCGGCAAATCCCCTTTTTTCAAATCCACTTCTAATTCAATCTCTAATTCCCGCTCCCCTTTACTTTTTGCCATTTCTAAGGCTTTTTTAGTCATCTTTTTATCCAAATGCAAGCTAAGCGCACCGCTAATGGGTAGCTGATAATAGCTAGCAAATCCGCTAGAATCTCTACTGATTTTCTCACTAGATTTTGCCTTGCTAGATTTCGTATCCGTTTTTGTATCAGTTTTTGTATCGACAAGGGGCTTTCTAGCATACTCCACGCGTTGTGCCTCAAACGCCACTACAGCTTTGACTCGCGCAGGATATTCCACTTTAGCAAAGTCTCGCAATTCCTCTAGCGAAATCTGACGAGGCATTTTCTCGTGTGGGATAAAGCCATAAGCCTTTTTCGCTTCATCTATACTATCCCCACGCGAACTAGCATAAAAACCCAAAATCTCATCTGCCACCGCCTTGCTACCCAAATCAATATAACCCCAAAAATACACGCTATCCCCGCGAATCACAAGCACTTGCGCGATTTTGTCAAACTTTGCAGAGCCAAGCCCTAGCACGAAAACCTTATCAAGCAATGGCGCACTTAAATGCACCCCCTCTTTTGCAAGAGCCTCCCTGCCTAAAGTCGCGCGTTTGGCATTGTGATAAATGCCCTCCAAAATCACTTCGCCACTTTTTATGCGATTTTGCCCCACGCTTTTGTTTGCATTACTTGCGCTAGATTTTGCCCCTTTGTCCTCGTTTGAGTTATTTTTTCCCGCATTGAGCGCGTTAGATTTTGCCCCATTTTTATCCACGCTAGAATCTAGCCTAGATTTTAGCACCGCTTCAGGTGTGGCATAAAGCACGATATTTGAGGCAAATCGCAAGCCAAGATACGCGCTAGGCAGTAGCATAGGATTAAATTTTGGAGTCCCGCTAACCTGCTTTATCGCAGGCTGTGTATTTGCCAGCATAGATTCGCGTGTCAAATACCCGCCATAGCCATTTTTCCCAGCCCTTTTTGGAAAATCACTTTTATGTCCCAAAATCTCATCTTCCCCCTCAAATCCGTGCGTTTCAAACGCGTTTAATGGCAAAGGCACTATTCTTACCTCATAATCGCTCTTTGCTTCTTGCCACCCAGCATAGCCAAAGATTTTATAGATAATGCCTAGCGTGTGCGAAGTCGCGCTTTTATTTGGGCTAGATTTTTCCGTGTTTGGTTTTTTTGGCACGGTCGCGTCTTTGTCAGCATTTGGGCTAGATTTTGCCCCGCTTTTGAAATCCAAATCCCCGCCACTATCTAGCAGCTCTATCGCAGCAAACTCATTTCTATCAGCCAAGTAAAAATGCCCTACAACACGATTCATTATGCAGGGCTTTTCATTGCAATCATAAATTGCAAGTTTTGTATCGATGATATTTAGCACTTGATTTGGCAACATAGCGCGTTTATCCCTATCATTCCACCTATCCGCGATAATGTCATTTGCAAGGAAATACGATTGCTTTATCCAATCACACGCTTCATAGCCCATATACAGCAATGGCGCGTCCTTTGGGATTCCCATTTCGCGCAGTTCTTTTTCACTAATGCGTGGCGTATCCACGCGACAATTCACCGCTTCACTCTCTCCGCCGTAGAAATAAAATCCATCTACAAAAATACCCTCTTTAGAATCAAGTGCCTTTGGGAGCGTTGTGGCATAGAGCGTATTTGACACAAATGCTATGCACAAAAAAAGCACGCCAAACGCGCCAAGCCTAGAGACACCAAACACAGCGGACACAAATCCCAAAATCCATCTACGCATTTTTATTCCTTTTTGTTGTTTATGATAAAAATATCGCCATTGTGAGAAAGCCACCAAATCAGTTGTATTTCTCGCAGGGCAAATCGCCTAAAAAGTCGAACCACGCGAAGCAGTAGTGCAAGCGCGACTTTTTAGGCGAGCATTTGCCCTTTTTGCGAACGAAAAGGCTACGCCTTGAGAGAGCAAAAACTATGCGAGGCACTCCCCCAAGCCAAAAAAGAAACAGCGCGCTAGCGTTTTCTTTTTTGGGCGGGGGAGCGGGGAGGGGGTTGCCTTTTTTCTTTTTGCGATTGAAACAATTACAAACAAAATCAAAAAATCCAACGCAAAGTTTTTCTTTTTCGATTTTTCGGGCATTGCTATAAGTCTGACAACCAAATTGATTGCCACACCGTCATTGCGAGATTTTGCGTAGCAAAATCGTGGCAATCTATGTTTTATGGTAAAGTTTTTTTCGTCATTGCGAGCCGTGCTTGCACGGCGTGGCAACCCACAAGCACAGAATTGCCAAATGACGCTTTTTTTGTCGTTTTTGATTATAGATTGCCACGCGTTAGATTTTACAAAATCTAACGCTCGCAATGACGGCGTGGAGCGATTCGTATGGATTACCACGCACAACAAGTTGTGTATGGCAATGACGATACCCACCCCCTAGCCCCCTCCGCAAAGGGAGGGGGAATCCCGTCATTGCGAGATTTTGCGCTAGCAAAATCGTGGCAATCTATCAAAATAATGTTTCATACAAATCCTGCCATTTGGGATTTTGTGTTTGGATTAAGTGGATTTTGGTTTGTCTTTTGCCTGCTTTTAGTTGTTTTTCACGCATTATGGCGGATTCCATACTTTCGCATACTTCATAATACCCTAGCTTATCGACATTATATTTTTGCGTAAAACCTTTTGTGAGTTTGTTTTTATGCTCAAAAATACGCTTTGTTAAATCGCTTGTAACACCCACATAAAGTGTGCCATTTGGCTTGCTAAACAAAATATAGACAAAGCCTTGTTTTTGCATTGTGTTCCTTTATGTTTGTTAATTATAGATTGCCACACCGTCATTGCGAGATTTTGCGCTAGCAAAATCGTGGCAATCTATGTTTATGACAAAGTTTTTCGTCATTGCGAGCCGTGCTTGCACGGCGTGGCAATCCACAAGCACAGAATCGCCAAATAATGTTTTTTGTCGTTTTTGATAATAGATTGCCACGCGTTAGATTTTGTAAAATCTAACGCTCGCAATGACAAATCCGCGTGAATCTCTGTGCTCGCAATGACGGCGTGGGGGCGATTCGTATGGATTGCCACGCGCAATAAATTGCGCTCGCAATGACGACAAAGCTACCCAAAATCTAACACGACTACTTTTTGCCCCGTGATTCCAACAAATCTAAATTGATTTTATGGATACTCTTTGGTGGCGTGAAAAACACAGGGACATCAGCATATTGCGGGTCTAGGCGCATAAGCGGGTGGCTAGGCAAAATCTTTTTAATCGCGCCCTTTGGCACAAAAGCATTTATAGGCTCTCCATAGCATATACCATCGCCTTCACCGTGCGTTGCTTTCCACCCATCACTGCATTCATCGCGCACACCTTGCAAATAATCATAGCTTTCCTCCATAGCCTTAAACTTTGTCAAATTCATAAAATGAGGAAAAATAATGACTTGATAAAACGCTTTATCACTTGTAAGGGCTAGGGGAAAGACAATGTCTTTTTTGCTATCAATCTCATAAAGAGCTTGAGAATCTACATTTGGAAGCGCGTAGGCTTTGGTGTTTTTGATATGGGGCGTGTAGGGGAACACACAACCAATGGCTCTAGGCGTATAGCAGAGGCTTTTTTGCTCCTTATCTAGTATCAATGTCCCATCGCCATTCCACATTAGATTGATAAAAAATTGGGATTTGTCTATATCCACCAAATCCCAAGCCCAACTAATACTAAATACCCACTGCTCCTCATCCCATTCGCGCACTTTTTTATCCAAAAAGCTCGTATAATACCCCACGCCAATGGCATCTACAAGCGTATCTTGCGCATAATTTGGGCTATTTTTATTGAGTGCTATTGACCTCCCACTGCGTGTTTGCCCGTGTGCCACATAATAAAACCCGACATATAGCCCATCATTGCGCGGATTTTCGCTAATGGGGCGATATGGGGCAAACTCCGCTTCCTCAACGCTCTCAACGCTTTGTGCGTGGCTATGCACAAATGGCAAAAATGCCAAAACCACCGCTAGGCTTAATGCTTTTAGGTTGTTGTAGATTTTGTTTTGCAAATGTAGGGTTGATTGCGTGGGTTGCGTAGATTTTGAGATATATTTCATCATTGCTCCTTATCTAAGATTTTATAGCCAAATTATAAAAGAGGATTTTAACAAAAATCAGGTATGAGAATCCAAAAACTCCATAAAATACCTAACCCCTAGTCGCTCTTTTATGGCATTGCCAATCTCAAAAATAAGGCTTTGAGTGCGCAAAGCATTTTTGAAGTTTTTGTCTTTTTTCTTAGTAGAATCTATCAGTTTTAAGGCTTTTTGTAGGTATTCATCTTTGCAAAAAGCTCTATTTTGGCTAAAGCCTAAAACCATATTTTTGTAGCCTGCAAAATCCATTTTTTTGCTATTTTTGTTATGTTGGTTTTGTGCTACATTGTCATCGCTAGATTTTACCCACCCCCTAACCCCCTCCGCAAGGGAGGGGGGATTTTTTTTGTCATTGCGAGCAAATGCGTCTGCATTTGCGTGGCAATCTACTTTGTCTATATTACATTGTAGATTGCCACGCTCGCTTTGTTCGCTTTCAATGACGAAATCACTAAAATCACATTGCGTCCCCAAAGACAAATCACCCCCGCAAAAAGACAAATCGCATTCGCCCAAAATCTCACTTACGATATTTTTCACCCCCTCCAGCTCCCCTGCCAATCTCCCCACATACTCCCCCTCACTCCCATCAAAATACCTAAGCGCAATCCCCCTGCCCTTTGCCACATACTCGATTCTGCTCTCCCCCTGCTCCATAGGAAAACTATCTAGCCACACATCGATGATATGCCCATACACCGCGCTATCTATCTGCCCAGTGAAGCAAAATCGACTTAGCACGCTAGGATTTATCTGCAAAATCTTATGCCTTATATGCTCCTCATTTCCCACGCCACACGCCAAAAACACGCATTCTTTGCGCCTGTGCAATATCTCACAAACCACTTCCAAATATGGCACAGAATCAATCTTAGTAAGCCTGCCCATAACGCCCAAAATGACTTTATCTTGCAAGATTTCTGCGCCAAAATCTTTATCGCGCTCTTTTTCCTCGTTACCTGCTTTGTCTGTTTTGCTTATTTTGCGCTCATCACACTCACCGCGACCAAAATCTAGCGCAGTTTTTGGCTCAAATTTTTGGCTAGATTTTGCGCTCAAATGCGTGCTAGATTTTGCATTAGATTCTTTTTTCATATTTTGCGCTAGCAAATGCGCGATATTTTGCCTAGCTTGAGTGATTTCCCCCTCCAAGATAGGCGGATTATAAAATCCATTATCCATTTTCACAGGAATCCCGCCAAATGTTACGCCCTCGTGGGCTATCTCGCGCAAATCATTACAAATATGCGTAAGCCTCTCATCAATCCCCTCAATATCATAAACAAAATTGCCGTGCGTCCAAAAAACCTGCGTAGGCGCACACCGCACGCTAAGCAAAAAATCGCTAATCCCATAGCCATTATTTGGGCTTATTAGCACCGCTACTTTGTCGCTTAGCATTAGCTCGCGCAGGGCAAGTGCCTTTTGCAAATGTGAGTTGTAAAAATTTGCCTTATTAAAGCCAAGCCCAATGTCGATGATTTCTACGCCTAATCTAGCAAAAAGCTGCATTATTCGCGGGTCATTCTCGCTTTTTTCGATGAGGCTCATACAATAGATTTTTATGCTGTATTTTTCTCTAAATTCCGCAGAATCCATAAGGTTTTTTATCAAACTATACTCGACTTTAAAAGGGGAATTTTCTACAAATCTATCGCGCAAAAAGCCAATGATTTTTTTGCTAGATTTTGGGGGGGTTTTGGGGCTAGATTTTGTGGTTTTTGTAGAATTTAGACTAGGGTTTAGGCTAGATTTTGGCAAATCCATTTCTCCACTTTTTTCCAAAAATTTCGCTCCAAACTCCCTATAAAGCGCGCTAGATTTTTCTAAAACTTCGGTATTAAATACCCTCCATTGCCCCTGATGGACAAAGCTATTGCCACAAAAATGATAAATAAACAACTGCAAATAAAGCACCTCATCAATCGCCTGATACAATGGCTGTAAATTTGGCTCTTGCAAATATGCTTGCGTCTCGCTCTGTGCTGTGCTTTGCCGTGCTTTGTGTGGTAACTCGCTTTGCAAGACATTTTTAGCATTAGATTCTATAAAATCCATAATCTCCATAGATTTTGCTATCCTCTCATAAAAAATCTTTTTCCACAAAGGATAGAGATTTAGCCACTCTTTTATGTTAAACCATTGCGCAACATTCCAAAAAATATGCAACTGCCAATTACACACATTGCGCCGTTTTAGCGCGGTATTAGCGTTTTTAAACGCCACAAAGATAGCTTCCTCTAGCAAACTAAAATCTAGCCTAAAAAGCCTATACGCCTCATAGATAAATGGCTGGATTTTTTGTGCTGGGGCGCACTGCATATCGCTAAGCGATACAAACGCACTAAAAAACACTAGGCCGTTTTTTAACTCGCATAGATGTTTAGCATTGTGTTTTGACACATTGTTTTGGGGGGCATTTTTTTGCGTTTTTTGCTTGTTTTTTGGACTAAGGGCGGTATGGGTAGCACCTTTTTGTATTTTTGAAGTTTTTATAGCGTTTTTGTGAGATTTTGCCCTATATTGCTCACTAGGAAAAGCCAAAACCCTGCTAATGCTACCAAGCTCAACTAGCATTAGCCATTCTTCTTGACTGATATGTTGGCTAGCATTTGAGGTATTTGCCGTGTTTGTAGCGTTTGTGGCGTTTGATACTAGCATTTTATCAGCTAGTTTTACAAAGCCAAAAAACCTCTCATCATCATAAAAATGCCTAGTAAAAATCACCAAAATATTATCACCAAAGGCGCGATTATCAAAGATATTCTCATCAAAATCCGCGCTTTTTATGCCAAAATCCACAACATTTCTACCAAAAATCTCTACCAAAAAATTTGGCGTGATAAAGCTAAGATACAAAAATGAGCAATCAAGTATATCCCCGCGCTCCAAAATCCCATAGATTTTCTCTCTAAACGCACAAAAAATCTCCCCAAAAAGCCCAAATATCCTCGCTAAATCTGCCACATTTTGTTTTGTCGCAAAATCTGCATTGTGGATTTTGTTAGAAGCATTGTTCGCACTCATAGCGCGGATAAGGCTAAATAGCGCGTTTTTTAGCGATATTTTATCTTGGCTAGATTTCACACATTCTAGCACGCTAGACAAAAATGCCTCATCGACTTGGTTTTGATGAGAAAAAATCATTGTTACTCTTTAGTTTTTTATAAAATATTGCCCACAAAGCCCAAAAAATAGGCTACAAAAAAATAAAAACTTTTAGATTTTATTTTCTTATTAAGCACACGCCAACCCCACTAAGCCAACCAAAATCCCCACTAAAACAAATTAGCCCGCTAACAAACCTTGCACCTAAAGCTAACAAACTTGCACCTAAAATGGATTTGCTTCCTCCACACTTTGTGTCTTAGCACCTGTATCCACTAGCCACACATACCCTAGCGTAGAGCTTTGCGCATAGGGCTTTATCTCCGCGCTGATATACCCAAAATCCGTATTTACCGCACTTACTTCCCCTACCAAAATCCCCTCGATAAATATCCCGTCCATTCCGCTAGTTCGCACTTGGTCGCCCACTTTTACTTTGTGCCATAGCGGGATAAAATCTGCCGTCACGCGATTGCTACTAAGGGCTGAATTATGCACGATGGCGGGGACTTTTTCATCGCCGATATGCACGCTATACGCGCTTTTTTTGTCTCCATTAAAAAACCCCATAACCTTTTGCCCATCGATAAGGGCGATTCCTAGCACCATATTATCCCGCACTATCCCAAAGATTCTATCTTTTGGATAGTCTTTCGCATCAAAATTTATCCACACGCGATTATAATCCCCCATACCCACATACGAATAAACCCGCGCAGGCAAGAAGCTAGCGTCATTATGAAAAGAATGTTGTGTGTCAAACACTGATAGCGCGTCTAGCTCGGATTGTGTATGAAGTAGCTGAAGTTTTAGTTTTTCGTAGTCTTGAAGTTTTGCTTTGTATGCTTCGATACTTGAGGCTTGATTTAGGTATTTTTGGTAGCCAAGTGAGATTCCCTCTTTGGCATTTAGCACAAAGGTTTTTACGCTATCACTCACCGCCATAATGCCATTTTGCAACATTTTGCTAGAATCTATGGCGATAAAAAGCACCGCCATAAGCACGACAATAAAGCTAAGTGATTGATAGCGCATTTGCTGTTTCTTTTGTGTTTTTAGCTGGCATATCGTAGTTTAGATTTTGCGCGATTATTGATAATTTGCCGTATTATACACAGCATCTATCTCTTCTAATGCCTTGCCCGTGCCTTTTGCCACCGCTAGCAAAGGCTCATCGCCAATAAACACAGGCAACTTAATCGTATCGCTTAGATACCTATCTAGCCCGCGTATAAGCGCGCCACCGCCCGTTAGCGTTAGCCCATTTTCTACCAAATCCCCCGCCAAATCCGCAGGCACGGATTCTATCACGCTTTTTACCGCAGAGCTGATTTCTCGTAGCTGGTCTTTCATCGCTTCTCGTATATCCTCGCTTGTAAGCGTTATAGTATCAAGTAGCCCGCTTACTTGGTCGCGCCCTTTGACTTCCATTGATAGCATATTATCTAGCGGGGCTGCCGCACCGATTTCGATTTTTATTTCCTCGCCTAGTCGCTCACCGATGAGCAAATTATGATGCTTGCGGACATAATTCACAATCGCCAAGTCGATTTTATCCCCCGCTACGCGCACGGATTTGGAGATGACTAGTCCGCCTAGAGAGATTACGCCGATTTCAGTAGTCCCACCACCAATATCTACGATAAGGCTTCCTTGAGGCTCTTTGATAGGCAGTCCCGCGCCAATCGCCGCTGCCATAGGCTCTTCGATAAGGAAAACCTCCCTAGCACCCGCACTCATTGCCGATTCTTTCACAGCTTTGCGCTCCACACCTGTAAGCCCATAAGGCACGCACACCATTATGCGCGGACGCACCAAAGCCTTGCGATTATGCGCTTTTTGGATAAAGTGGCGAATCATCTTTTCAGTTACATCAAAATCCGCAATCACCCCATCTTTCATCGGGCGAATCACTTGGATTCCATTAGGCGTTTTTCCCACCATCTCCTTTGCTTCATAGCCCACCGCGACTATCTCACCATCTCTATCAAACCTATCCACGCGCACCGCCACTATGCTTGGCTCATTGACAACGATTCCTTGCCCTTTGACAAGCACGAGGGTATTTGCCGTGCCCAAATCTATCGCCACATCGTGCGAAAACATTCCTACGATTTTATTTAACAACACTGCTACGCTCCTTTTACTTTAGAGATTTTTTTGTGCTTTATGAGCAATGGTTTGGATTTTTGCTCGACACATTCTTTGGTGATTACGACTTCGTGCTCTCTCATCGAAGGCAAGTCAAACATAATATCTGTCATAAACTCTTCGATAATCGCCCTAAGCCCCCTAGCACCCGTCTTTCTAGCGATGGCAAGCTCTGCGATAGATTCTATCGCTTCTTTTTCAAAGCTAAGTTTGACATTATCATCGACTTCAAAAAGTTTTTGATATTGCTTTATAAGCGCGTTTTTGGGCTTAGTAAGAATATCTATCATCGCTTCTTTTGTGATAGGCTGCAAAGTAGCCGTGATATGGAGTCGCCCGATAAGCTCGGGGATAAGCCCATAGCTCACCAAATCATCTGGCTCTACTAGATTTAGCACATCTTTTTGCTCGGATTTTGTCTTTTGTATCTGCCCAAACCCAAGCACATTATCCCCCATTCTACGCTGGATAATCTCACCCAAACCATCAAAAGCCCCCCCGCAAATAAACAAAATATTTGTCGTATCGATTTGGACAAACCGCTCATTTGGGTGCTTTCTGCCACCTTTTTCGGAGATATTTACCACACTTCCTTCGATGATTTTTAGCAATGCTTGCTGCACGCCCTCCCCGCTTACATCACGCGTGATAGAGCGATTTTCACTTAGACGAGAGATTTTGTCAATCTCATCGATAAACACGATTCCCCTTTGTGTCTTTTCTATATCGCCATCAGCGGCTTGATAAAGCCTTGTTAGGATATTTTCGACATCTTCGCCCACATAGCCCGCTTCGGTTAGGCTTGTGGCATCGCTTATAGCAATAGGCACATCTAAAAACCTAGCCAAAGTCTGCGCCATAAGGGTTTTGCCACTGCCTGTGGGACCGATAAGCAAGATATTAGATTTTGCGATTTCGACATTATCGTTTTTGGATTCTGCCAAATCCTGCACGATAGGCGAAGCCACAGAAGAAGCAATAGAAGAAGTCTGCGATTTTTGCTGTGCTTGCTGGGTTTGTTGGGTTTGCAGATTGTGTGCGATTCGCTTATAGTGGTTATATATCGCTACGCAAAAGACTTTCTTTGCCTCTTCTTGTCCTATGACATATTCATCAAGTTTTGCTTTTAGCTCTTTTGGGCTTGGCACTTTGCTATGAGACAAATCAAAATTTAGAGACTGCTTTTGCGTGCTAAAGCTGATTTTCCTAGAGCTAAAAAACGGGTCTAAAAACTCCTTGTAAATCGCGCTAATACAAGGCAAACAAATAAACGCAAAAGAATTGCTTGGGTCGTTTGGATTAGGATATTTCGCGCGCAATCCCTGCCTATGCTCCCCTATGGAATTTCCACAAAAATTACAAACAGCTTGATTCATGCACTGCCTCTCTTTATAAATTCTTTTTTGAAGTTTTTGTTTTTATAGGCACCAGATTTTGGGTATCATAGCCAAAATCTAGTCCAAAAACTACGATATTGCTCACACTATTTGGATTATTTAGTGTTGCAAAGCTAAGTCCATTTCGCCCGATATTTTTAGACAAATTTTGACACACATTTTGCCAATACTGCAAATCTTGCAAATTCTGCTTAAAATCCTGCCAATTCTGTTTAAAACCTTCCGCAAACAACGAAAACAAATTGATTTTATACATTTTCCACCTCTACTTTTCGCAATGGAATCCCCCTCTTAGAGCCAATGACAAATTCACAGATTTTCTTAATAGATTCTCTTTTGGTAGATTTTTCCATACAATCTAGCGTTTTTTGCGCAAATTCTCGCATAGACACCGCAGCAAAAAGCTCCTTATAAAAATGGCTTATCTCATCAATCTCTTTGCTGTCAAAAAGTTTCCGCATTCTATGTTTATTTAGCCCGCGAATCACCGCCCTATTGCCCTCCGCCATACAAAATGGTGGAATATCTTGACTCAACGCACTAGCCCCCGCTATCATCGCTCCATCGCCGATTTGGACAAACTGATGCACGGGCGTCATTCCACCGATATTTACAAAATCCCCTAATGTTATATGCCCGCCAAGCGTAGCATTATTTGCCAAAATGCAGTGATTGCCCACCACGCAGTCGTGTGCGATATGCACAAACGCCATAAACAAATTATTATCTCCAATAATTGTCTTGCTAATCCCCCCTTCTGTCCCGGGGTTAAACATACAATGTTCACGGATAATGTTATTATCCCCGATGATTAGCTCGACTTTTTCGCCCGTGTATTTCAAATCCTGCGGAATCGTGCCTAGCACCGCATAGGGGAAAATCGTGTTGTTTTTGCCTATCGTAGTGTCGCCCAAAATCGTTACGCCATTATAGAGCTTGCACCCCTCGCTTATTTTCACCCCCTCGCCAATCACGCAAAAATCGCCAATATCCACGCCATCAGCGATTTGCGCACCCTTTGCGATAACGGCGGTTTGTGCGATTTGCGCTCTCACTTTTTGCTCTCCCTATCTAAGATTTTTTATAGATTTTGCTTATGTGGCACTTGTCGTGCTAGATTCTGCGTTATCAGCTACCATAGCTTTTAGCTCGGCTTCGCACACTAGCTTGCCATCTACAAACGCCTCCCCTCTAAGCGACCACACAGCACCTTTGTGCTTTAGCACACTTAGACGATACTCCAATCTATCGCCGGGCACCACAGGGGAGCGAAACTTCACGCCATCAATCGTCATAAAATACACAATCTTATTTTCCGCAGCATTTACATCATCGCCCCACATACTCACAAACGCCAGAACCCCACCAGCTTGCGCCATTCCCTCGATAATCATAACTCCCGGATAAATAGGCTTACTAGGAAAATGCCCCAAAAAAACCTGCTCATTTGCCGTGATATTTTTATACCCCTCGATTAGCGTGTCTTTTTCTAGCTTGGTAATCCTATCGACAAGCAAAAGCGGGTATCTATGTGGCAATATCTTTTTAATCGCGTTAATATCCATTATGCTCATAGCTCACACCTTCTATCGCGTGTATCTTATGCGCCATATCTCAAAACACCTTTTTCAACCTCTACGAACAAAAACTACCTAAAATCGCTTGCAAAACGCCCAGCATTTTGGCTTAACATTATCTTGCTTGATAGTGCCAAATGCGGTATTTGCGGGCTTAAAGGCTTAAATAGATTTTGGTAGATTTTGCTGATTGCACCAAAGTTTGAGATTTGCGCTAAAAACGCAAGATTATACACCATTTTTGATAATGTTTTATATGATTTTAATTGGATTTCATAATAATTTTGCATAAAATAGTGGCATTTTTTATATTTTTTGGTTAAATTTAGTGTTTTTTAGCGCATTTTTCCTGTTGGTGATTTTTGCATTTTTGCAAAAACTTTCCAAAAACTTTGTTTTCAAAAAATTTTTGTGATAATTTTTTACGATTTTTTACAATGTCCGCACATTGCCAACACTTTTTACAATGCCCACACAAAGCCACGACACAAAAACCACCACAAAACAACAAAATATCCAAAAATGCGTTAAACCTATTCAATCTCTATAATCTCAAACACTTTTTCATCTTGAAAAAATGATTCTATATGAAGTGAGATAGGATTTTGACTTGCGGGGTTTTTAGGTTTTTGATTTGCAGAAACTTGCTGTGTAGATTTTAAAAAATCTTGTTTTGCAAAATCTAGTGCATTTTCCACATCAGCATTTGCTCCAAACTCTCCAACGCACAAACAATCATCAACCACCACGATAGGATTTATCGACTCATACCCACAAAGTCTATACCGCAAATCCAGCTCTTTTTCGTATTTTATGGGATTTCTAGCTATCTCGCTCGCGCTCTCATATTGCACATTCACAAGGGTATTAAAACTTTTTAGTGGCAAAAATATCGTGTCATCTTTTGGGCTAATGCCAATGGTGATTTTGGTAGCATTTTTAGTGTATTGGTTTTGCGCTAGATTTTGCTTTTTTGTATTTTTTGCAGATACGCCCGCTGATAACTTCGTAGATTTTGCATTCCTGTCTGCGTGGGTTATGTGTTTTTCTTGCCTTTTTGGATACATATCCTCACAAGATTCCAAGACACCAAAATCCACCAAAAAACCATCACTCAAACCCCTACCCAAATCCACCAAAATTTCTACCCAGCTTAGTAGCTCCATTTTCACTTTTTTTGACTCAGAGTGCGCTAGCACATAGTTAGATACAGACTCTCCATTTACAAATAGCGTATGTTTTAGCACACGATAGACGCGCTTTTTTCTCTGCGTCAAAATATATTTTTTGCCCTGTTTTTCTAGCCTATCTCGTTTGGAAAAAACCGCGATTCGCTCTTCAATGCTTGCGGGCAAATCTCGCCTGCCAATATCACTCATCATTTCCAAGCTATATCGCCCCTGCTTTTCTCGCTGTTTTTCTAGCGCATATTTACACCCACAATAATTCTGCCGATAGAGATTGTCTCGCTTAGCAAGCGCGTTTTGCTTATTTACGCCACCTTTTGCACGGACATTGATTTTGACAAAATCCAAATTTTTTGCCCGCGCGATAATATCCCCCTGTGTGTAGAGAATCTCCTGCTCTTTCATAGGGCTTGCAAGTAGCGTGCTAGTAAATCGCGCTTCGCCTATCTCGCTCGCCACTTCTGCGCTCCGCTCTAGCCGAATGTCAAAACACCTCTCACACCGCTTGCCTTTCTCTGGCTCTTCCTCTAGCCCGCGCACCCCCTCTATCCATTCATCGGTATCATATCGCCCCTCGATTAGCCTCACCCCTAGCATCTCACAGCTTCTGCGCACATCTTGCAACCGCAAATCGTGTTCAGATTTTGGGTGAATGTTTGGATTGTAAAAAAAACCGATGAGATTCTCGCTAGGATACGCTTTTTGCAATTCGCTCAAAAAATAATGACTATCTACCGAACAACAAATATGCACCAACATTGTTTTGTCCTTTTGTTTTATTTGATTTTGTATCGATTTTGTGTATTTTGGATTTTGCTAATCTTTTTTATCATCTCGTATGAAGTAAAGATACCCACCGATACCACCCACTAGCACAAGTAGCAAAAACACAAGCAAAAACACTTCTAAACTATCCATTTTGATTCTCCCTTTGTGTAGATTTTGATATGGATTTTGGTTTGCAAATCCCGCTATGATTAGACTTTGGGCGCGGCATTGTAGATTTTGCAAAAGCTTTTATATTTGTATTGTCAATATATTTTTTATCCAAACTAGAATCCAAATCATTCACAAATGTTTCATATGAAACATTTTTATGCAAATCATTTATTTTATGTCCATCATTATTTTGCTTTGCATTATGCAGTTTTTTCTCACGCAGTTGCCCACAAGCAGCCGAAATATCCACGCCTTTAGATTCTCTTATGGTGGCTAGCAAACCTTTTGACACAAGAAAATCAGCAAACTCTTTCACTTTTTTCATTTCTGGGCGTTGATATTTTGACTCTTTGTGAGGATTAAATAGTATCAAATTTACTTTCGATTTTATCCCGTTTAATAGTTTTAGCAACTTTTTCGCGCTTCCCAAATCATCGTTTATATCCTTTATCACAAGGTATTCAAACATCACTCTTTTGCGAGTATCGATGGGAAATCGCTTCACAGCTTCAATCACCGCTTCAATATTATAAGTCTTATTTATGGGCATAAGCCTGCTTCGTAGCTCATCATCTACCGCGTGCAACGAAATCGCCAACTGAACCCCCAAATGTAAATTGCCTAGATTCTCTATCTGCGGGGCGATACCGCTTGTAGAAATCGTCTGTCTTTTGGGCGAAATCGCTAGCCCGTCCAACTCACTAAGGATTTTTATCGCCCTTACCACCTCATCAAAATTATGCAACGGCTCGCCCATACCCATAAACACGATATTCACACGCTTGTGGGATTCTAGGGCATTGTCTCTTTTTAGGAAAACCACTTGCTCGACTATCTCGCCCGCGCTTAGATTTCGCACAAATCCACCCCTAGCCGTAGAGCAAAAAGAGCAGCCAACTTTGCAACCGATTTGACTAGAGAGGCAAAAAGTCCATTTTTCGCTTGCCAAAATCCTGCCTTTTTCATCACGCATTTTATCACGCATCTTGATACACACCGACTCAAAACAATGCCCATCGCTTGCTTCAAAAAGATATTTTTGTGTGCCATCTTTACTTGTTTCTTTGGTGATTAGCTTTAGATTTTGCGTTACAAAACCCCTGCTTAAAATCCCGCGCAAATCTTTTGGCAAATTCATCATTTTAGCAAAATCATTTTCATAGCGAACATAAAGCCAATTATAAATCTGCTTTGCTCGGTATGGTGGAAATTTTTGGGCTAGATTTTGTGCAAGATTTTGCGGTGATTTTTGTGGTGGCGTTTGTGTTGGATTTTGTTTTGTGCTAGGTTGGGCTAGATTTTGCTCATCATTTTTTGCTAGATTTTGCTCAAAATCTAGCGCAGATTTTCGCTCCATATCTCGCCCATATTCTTCGCAGGAAAATCCATTAGCCAAAATCCCCTCTAGCTCTTTCAAAGAAAAACCATAAATATTGATTTTGCTAGATTCGCAAATTTTTATGCTTGTGCTTTGGTTTTCGCTCATCGCTAATCCATTTTTATCTATTTATTTTCACAGCTTCTAGGCAATATATTTTGTATCAAATCCTCCAGCCTAGATTTTGCCTCACTATGATTTTCCAAAAAATCCTTATGCGCATTTTCATCGCAATAGTTCGTTACACAAAAAATCCCCATAGCAGGCACACCAAAAGTTTGTGCTACTTTCATCACGGCAAAAAATTCTATATTTTCTAGCAAGATTCCAGCGTTTGCCATTTGCTTTGCCACACTTTCATCAGTCGTTATATAGTTTGAAGAATTCACCACCGCGCTTTTTATCTGCCCTTTCATTCCACCAACTTTTTTTACATTTTGTTGCGCCAATGTTTTAAATGTTTCATATGAAACATTTGTATCCATATTTTTTCGCTCCGCCACATTGCCCACAGCACTATTTCTATCGCAAAAAATTTTTTTGCCCAAAAACACCCCAAACATATCAAAATCCACCTCCTCCATTTTCACCACATTGTCTATCGGCGTATAGCTCCCTCCTTTTAAAAAGCTAGATTCTATCTGTGTAGCCTCTACCGAAAAAAACATATCGCCTATCAAAATCTCTTTGCTATACGCCCCAGCACTCCCCACAAAAATGATATTTTCTACTTCCCTAGCCCCGCCCAGCAGTAGCCTAGCTAGCCCCAAGCTAGCCTCTACTAGCCCCACACCTATGGGCGTGGCATAGCATAGATTTTCATTTCTCCCAGCACATACTAGCACTTATATCGCTCCCGATATTTTTTAAAATCCATAAAATTTTCCAACCACACAAAATCCAACACGCGCACAAAAACCGCACAAAACATAAAAATCCACCCTCATATCCTAACCGCAATGCCACGACTATGCAGATAGCTTTTTAGCTCACCGATAGAAATCTCATCGTTATGAAATATGCTCGCAGCCAATGCCGCATCAGCCACCCCAAGCTCAAACACCTCCGCTATATCGCTCATCTTGCCAGCCCCACCAGAAGCGATGATAGGTATATCCACCACCTCGCGCAATGCCCTCAACCCCTCCAAATCATACCCCCCCTTTGTCCCATCTGTATCCATACTCGTATGCAGGATTTCCCCCGCGCCATTATCCTCGCAGATTTTTGCCCATTCGCATAGCTCTAGCTCCACCCTCTCTCGCCCGCCTTTGATATACACTTCTTTTTTGCGTGGATTCTCACTTGATGAACGCGTATCGATAGCCGCCACCACACATTGCGAGCCAAATCGTTTTGCCGCTTGCGCCACTAGACTAGGATTTTTTATCGCCGCGCTATTTAGGCTGATTTTGTCTGCGCCAGCATTTAGCAGGGCATACATATCTTCTAGGCTAGAGATTCCCCCGCCAATAGTTAGCGGGATATACACTTCTTTGGCGATTTTTTCACATAGCGATACGATAGTTTTGCGATGTTCAAAAGACGCCGTTATATCTAGCAGGACAAGCTCATCTGCCCCAGCGTCATTATAGATTTTTGCTAGCTCCACAGGGTCGCCCACGCGTTGGAGTCCTACAAAATTCACCCCCTTTACCACCTGCCCATCTTTTATATCCAAACAGGGGATAATCCGTCTTGCTAGCATTTAGATTCCTTTTGTTGTTGCTTTTTTGTTGCTTTGTTTGTCAAAATCTATTTTTTCACACATTTCACACGCACTTTTTGCGCCAAGCCAAACAAAATCAGCGCAAATTTTTGTGCGCAATCATAGCATTTTTTAGTCCTTTTTGCCTATTTTTTGGCGACACTAGGGATATATTTGCACAATTTTGTGCGATTTTGCACCAAACTTTAGCCACAATTAACAAAAACTTCGCTACAATACCTCCCAAAAATGCTTTTATAAATAGATTCCACGCCCCCAATCCAATGGCACAATCACAAAAAAAGACAAAAATCGGCATACATTTATAAAAGGATTTTCCTGCAAAAAACAAAAAACATAATGCAAACAAACCAAAATATTAAACCCAAAAAGCATTATGGGCAGAATTTTTTAAAAGATTCTATAATCATAGATAAAATCCTCCAAGCAAGCTCCGAGCTATTCAAAAGCACAAAAGCTTCGCTAGAATCAAAAGCGCAAAAACCGCTAGAATCCAAAATAGCACAACCCCTACAAAGTGCGCAAAAATCTAGTGAAAAAACCCCACTAGATTTGGATGCGCACTCTAGCAAAGATTCTAGCACAAACGCTTTAGACAAAAAAGCGCAAAATCTAGCTCTTGTAGAAATCGGCGTTGGCTTGGGTGATTTATCCATTCAGCTTTTGAGTCTCGCCCCCCTCATAGCCTATGAGATTGATGAGACTCTGTGTTCTTTTGTATTGCAACGATTTAAAAGTGAGAATCTAGCAAATGATTTTGATTTGAGGCAAGTAGATGTGCTATCCCTGCCTTTTGCCATAGATGCGCAAAAAAGCAAAAAACCCCCAAAAAACAAACAGGGAAACACCAAACAAGATAGCCACTACGCAAACCCTAAGCAAAATCCAAAATCTAGCCTGCCCCCTTTTTGGCTTGCTAGCACGCCATATATGCTTATCTCAAATCTCCCCTACTACATCGCCACGCGCATTATCCTTACCGCGCTAAAAGACCCGCTTTGTTTGGGGTTTGTGGTGATGACGCAAAAAGAGGTCGCGGATAAATTCTGCGCTACAAGCGGGGATAGCAAGTTTTGCGCTCTATCTGTGCTAGCACAAAGTGCGGGCGAGATAAAGTGGCTTTTTGATGTGCCAAAAGAGGCTTTTAATCCTATGCCAAAGGTAACTTCATCGGTATTTAGCCTACGCAAAATCAACAAAAAAAGCCAAATAAGCAACGCGAACAACGCTAGTCAAATAAGCAACGCAAATCAGGCTAGCCAAGCCCAAAATCTTTATGGCACGCTAGATTTTAAGCTAGATTCTAATGAGTTTGAAAATCTACTAAAAATCGCTTTTTCCTCCCCTAGAAAAAAGCTGTTTTCAAACCTAGCAACGCATTATGACAAAAGCGCGTTAGAGAAAATCTTTGCTACGCTTAATTTGCCTATAAAAGCAAGGGCACACGAGCTTTGCACACAGGATTATCACCACATTTTCACAAAACTTCACAAAACCTAAAAGGATAAACAATGGAAAACAACACAAACAACGAACAACAAAAAAGAGGATTTTTTTCACGCTTTAGCAAAAAAGACGGGCAAAATCCCCAAAATCCACAAGATAAGAGCGACAAAAACGACAACTTCAAAAAAGAGCGCGACAACCAACGCCACAAACCCAACCACCCACAAAATAGCCACTCCCACAGGACAAACCCCACTCAAAATATCACTCAAAATGCCACTCAAAACACCCCAAATACTCAAAATCCACCACAAAAAAGGCAATTCCCAAACCCAAGATTTCAAGGAATCCAAGATTCAAATAGAATGACTAGAGGTGGGGCTAGAGAAGTGCAGGGCGCAAAAGAAAAGGGCAATTTAGAATTTCACAAAGACTTAAAAAAAGGCGTAGAGACAAACACGAGAATCCAAAAAAATAGCCTAAATCCACACAACAAACTAGACCTCTCCACCAAAGAAAAAATCAAAATCACCCCACTAGGAGGGCTAGGCGAAATCGGCGGAAATATGATGGTGATGGAGAGCGAACATAGCGCAATTATCATCGATGTGGGTATGAGTTTCCCAGAAGAAAATATGCACGGCGTGGATATTCTTATCCCAGATTTTAGTTACTTGCATTCTATCAAAAGCAAAATCGCAGGCATAATCATAACCCACGCCCACGAAGACCACATAGGCGCAGTCCCATATCTTTTTAAAGAATTGCAATTCCCCCTCTATGGCACGCCTCTAGCGTTAGGAATGATAGGCGCAAAGTTTGATGAGCACGGATTAAAGCAATTTCGCCCGATGCTAAAAGTCGTCCAAAAACGCCAGCCCGTCCAAATCGGCGATTTTGAAATCGAGTGGATTCATATCACGCACTCTATCATAGATTCTAGCGCGTTAGGGATTCGCACCCAAGCAGGAATCATCTTGCACACAGGGGATTTCAAAATCGACCACACACCTATTGACAACCTCCCCACAGATTTGCACCGACTAGCACATTATGGCGAAGAAGGCGTTATGCTACTTCTTAGCGATTCGACAAACTCTCATAAAAGCGGTTGCACGCAGAGCGAAGCCACTGTGGGACCGACATTTGATGCGTTGTTTAAAAGCGCGCAAGGACGCGTGATAATGAGCACTTTTAGCTCCAATATCCACCGCGTCTATCAAGCAATCACTTATGGGCTAAAATACGGGCGCAAAGTCTGCGTCATCGGACGCTCTATGGAAAAAAATATCGAAATCGCACGCGAGCTAGGCTACATAGACTTGCCAAACAACATTTTCATCGAAGCACACGAAGTAGAAAAATACCCCGATAATGACATTTTAATCGTTACCACAGGCTCACAAGGCGAGACAATGAGCGCGCTATATCGTATGGCAACCGATGAGCACCGCCATATCAAAATCAAATCCACCGATTTAATAATCCTCTCTGCAAAAGCGATTCCGGGCAATGAAGGTAGCGTTTCAGCCGTGCTAAATTTCCTTATGAAAGCAGGTGCGAGCGTGGCTTACCAAGATTTTAGCGAAATCCATGTCAGCGGACACGCCGCCCAAGAAGAACAAAAACTAATGCTCCGCCTAATAAAACCTAAATTTTTCTTGCCCGTGCACGGCGAATACAACCATGTCGCCAAGCACAAAGACACCGCCATAAAATGTGGCGTGCCAGAGAAAAACATACTGCTAATGGAAGATGGCGACCAAATCGAAGTAAATCCAAGCTACATAAAAAAAGTCGGCAATGTCAAATCAGGCAAAGTCTTTATCGACAATCAAGCCTGCAAAGAGATAGACGCGCCCACATTGCAAGATAGAAAAGATTTGGCAGATAGCGGGATAGTTAGCATTGTCGCATTTGTCTCAAAATCCGAGCAAAAACTCCGCTCACTTGAAATCCAAATGGTAGGCGTGGCAAACCAAAACGAGCAAAAAGAGCTAGAAAAAGAAGTGCAAGGCACGCTAGAAATGGCGATTCGCACGATAAAAAAAGAAACGATGAACTCCAAAGGGCATTTAGAAGCAGAGCTGCGAAATATCGTCCGCAAGCTACTATTTAAAAAGCTAAAAAAATACCCCGCGATAATGATGCACATCTTTACGGCATAAATCTTGCTTTGATTTTGTGATTTTTTAAGCCACAAATCAAAATCTAGCAAACTAGATTTTAGCAAAATCCAAAACCTAATCAAAGCCCAATCAATCAAAAATCTAGTAAATAAGGAAACCCCCCTTGAAAAACGATTTTAGCAAAATAGATTTTAGCCAAATCGCTTCAAATATCTTGCAAGATGAGGCAAAAGCATTGCTTGATACTGCCTCATCATTGTGGCAAACTCTCCCAAATACCAAGCTACAAAAAATCATTTCTCTAATCCTAGAATCCACCTCACAAAATGGCAAGCTAATCATCACAGGCATAGGCAAAAGCGGGCATATCGCTAGCAAAATCGCAGCCACCCTAGCCTCCACAGGCACGCCTAGCTTTTTTTTGCACCCTAGCGAGGCGTTGCACGGGGATTTGGGAATGGTAGGCAAAGAAGACATTGTGCTAGCGATTAGCTATAGTGGGACTTCTAGCGAAGTGCTAGCCATAATGCCCCATCTAAAATCCCGCGCAAAAACAATCATCACAATGAGCAAAGCAAAAGATTCCGCGCTAAGTGCGTGTTCAGAGCATTTTTTGCCTATATTTGTAGAGAGTGAAGCCTGCCCGATAGGAAGCGCGCCGATGAGTAGCACCACACTCACTCTTGCTATGGGAGATGCCCTAGCTGCCTGCCTAATGCACGCTAGAAGTTTTAGCAAACAAGATTTTGGCTCACTGCACCCCGGAGGCGCGCTAGGACGCAGGCTTTTTGTCAAAATCGCTGACATTATGCAAAAAAACAACCTCCCCATAATCAGCGAAAAAACCACGCTAAAAGAAGCTATCATAGAAATGAGCCAAAAGCGACTAGGCAACGCCATAATCACGGACAAAAACCAAAAACCAATAGCGATTTTAAGCGATGGGGATTTGCGTAGGGCGATGATGAGCGCGGACTTTTCCTTAGAATCTAGCGCGCTAAACTACGCTAGCAAAAATCCAAAAACTTGTGATGATGAAAATCTACTAGCTAGCCAAGCCCTAGCCATCATAGAGCAAAGCAAAATCCAGCTACTTATCATCACCGATAAAAACGGCATTTTAAAAGGCGTGCTACATATCCACGCCCTGCTAGATGCGGGGATAACGCGCGATTAGCTTAATTTTGCTTTTTGCGATAGAAGCGATACGCACAAAATCTAAAACAAAAAGGACAAAAATGTTTGAAAAAATCAACGAAATCATCGCAAATATCGAGGAAATCCGCGATGAAATCACTATCTTGCTAGGAATGGCAAAGATTAGTTTTGTGGATTATATAATGATAAAGCGAGGCTCTATGGATATGCCAGAGGGGATTCAAAACTCCGTATGGGAGCACCTAAACGAAGAAGTCGATAAACTAAAAGCCCAAATAGATTTGCTAAACAAACTCAAACGCGAAATGCTTGTGTTTTAGGGCGTTTATCATCGCAAAACTTGCTAAAACAAGTCATAAAATCACCACAAAATTGTCATTGCGAGCGTAGCAAAAAGCGCAAGCGTAAAAAACCAAAATTTTTATAAAATGCCACAAATCTGCAACTTTTATAAAATCGCAAATTCTTACAATGACACTTTTTTGTCATACTTAACCAAAAAACAAAATGCCAAAAACACCAAAAAGTAAAAATCGATTAAATATTTTTGGTTAAAGTTTCAAATCAACTACTTTTTAACAAACATTCACAACAAAATACAAAAGGCAAACTATGATTACATTAGGCATTAGCGCATATTACCACGATAGCGCAATTGCAATTTTGGACGATGAGAAAATAATCTTTGCCCTGCAAGAAGAGCGACTATCGCGCAAAAAAGCAGATGATAGATTCCCGCATTTATCGATAAAATCTGCATTTGATTATATAAATAACACAAATTTATTGGGCTTTAAAAGCAGAGAGAGAGAGAGAGAGAACAGCCCAACCTTAAATCTAGCTTAATTTCCTCATCAAACGACTTAGATTCTTCCTTTTTAGATTCTGCTTCAAGCAATTTTTCAAACCCCCATTCAAGCAATCCCAAACAAGTTTTCCCACAAAATCCAACGATTCAAAATCAACGCTTCACTCTTGATGATATTGATAATTTCGTCTTTTATGACAAGCCGTTTTTGAGTTTTGAGCGGATTTTAGAGACATATTTTGCCACTGCGCCAAAGGGCTTTTTTAGTTTTATTAAGGCAATCCCTTTGTGGCTATCTACCAAACTATTTTTAAAAGAAACCATTGCGCGTGAGTTAGTCAAAATCTACGCTGAGCTTTATCCGCACAAACACAAGCGCGAGGTTAAAAATTTCAAGCAAAAAGTCCTAAACAATCTCTACTTTGCCGAGCATCATATCTCACATTTGAGCGCAGCATTTTTCCCTAGCCCCTTTGAATCCGCAGGGATTTTAAGCATCGATGGCGTGGGCGAATGGGCGACTACTACGATTGCCAAAGGGAGTGGCAACCACATAGAAATTTTGCGCGAAATCAACTTTCCGCACTCTCTTGGGCTACTCTACTCGGCTTTTACTTATTATTTGGGATTTAAGGTAAATTCGGGCGAATACAAGGTGATGGGACTTGCGCCTTATGGTGAGCCGACATATAAAGATTTGATTTTAGAAAATCTCATCGATTTGCGCGATGATGGGAGTTTCGCGCTAAATATGGATTATTTTGATTTTTTAAGCGGACTAAAAATGACAAATGCGAAATTTGACGCGCTTTTTGGTGGGACAAAACGCGAATCGGAGGGTAAATTAGAGCAAATCCATTTTGACATAGCCGCTAGCATTCAAGCCGTAACCAATGAAATAATGCTTCGTTTGGCACGGACTACGGCAAAAATCACAAATTCGCGCAATCTATGTCTAAGCGGTGGTGTCGCATTAAATTGCGTAGGTAATGGAATCATTTATGACAAACTTGTGCGCGAAGAGAAATTGCTAGATTCGCTATGGATTCAACCAGCAAGTGGCGATGCGGGGAGTGCGCTAGGGTGCGCTTATGCCTTGCATTATATGGAGTTTAAAAATCCACGCATAATTCACACCACTCCATCATTGCGAGGTGAATCACAAGATTCACGCCCCAATTCGTCATTGCGAGATTCGCGTAGCGAATCGAAGCAATCTAAATCAAGCGAATCTAAATCACAAGGCAAATCAATGTCCCAAAAGCAAATCAATGCAGATTCATTGCAGGTAAGAGATTCGCAAAAAGCACAGAGTCTCCATAATGGATTGCCACGATTCGAGGTTGCCAAATCTCGCAATGACGGGTATTTAGACTCAATGCAAGGTGCGTATTTAGGGCTTTCATATAGCAATGATGAAGTTCGATCAATGCTAAAAAATCAAAACGCAGTCTATGAAAAGCACGATTGGAGCGAACTAAAAGAGATTTTGGCACAAGAATTAGCGAGTGGCAAAGTAGTGGGATTTCATCAAGGGCGATGTGAGTTTGGTCCCCGCGCACTTGGAGCACGCTCTATTTTAGGCGATTCGCGAAACCCCACTATGCAAAAAACGATGAATCTAAAAATAAAATACAGAGAGAGTTTTCGCCCCTTTGCGCCTAGTGTGTTAGATTTTGCCATAAGAGAGTATTTCGCGCTAGATTGTGCTTCGCCATATATGCTACTTGTCGCCCCTGTGGCAGAATCTAAATGCTACAAAATGAGCGAAGCACAAGAAAAACTTTTTGGCATTGAGAAGCTAAATGTCCAGCGTAGCGAGATTCCAGCCGTTACGCATATCGACTACTCTGCGCGGGTGCAATCCGTGCATAAAGCCACAAATCCGCGATATTACGAGCTGATAAAATCTTTTTACGCGCTGACAAATTGCCCCGTGCTTGTCAATACGAGTTTTAATGTGCGCGGAGAACCTATTGTGTGCGCTCCGCTTGATAGCTATTCGTGTTTTATGGGGACACAGATGGATATTTTAGCCATCGAGGATTTTTTGCTATACAAATCCGCCCAGCCACAGCAAAATCTCACCAAATTTCAAAATGTAAAGGATAGATATGAACTTGATTAGAAAATTTAGAGAGCGATTTATATCGCAAATTTGGAGCGAATCAAAAGCGTTGCGAATCTTTGTCAAAACCCTAAACGCTGTGGCGATTTTCGCCCTTGTAGCGTGGATAGCGTTAAGCGTTATTGCGCATTATCGCACCGACACCGCACAAGTGGTTTTTGAAAACACCATAACCCAAAAAACAAACACACCAAAAACTTTTACATACCGCGCAAAATTGCGCTTTTCAAACCCACTTTTTCGCTATCAGCGCAATATTACACATATAGAAATCACGCAGATTTTATGGAGCGAATCTATCGACAAAAGCGCGATTAGCGAAGTGAAAAATGCGCACGATAGGATTTTTGATTTTACCACTACGCAGGATTTAGATACGCTAAAATCCGCCGAGCTAGGATTTGCAGAGTATAAAAGCGACTTTATGCCATTGCTAAAAACAATCATTTTTTATTATATTTTGCTTATTTTGATAGCTTTTGTGCTTACGATTTTGTGGCGAAATAATCGCACTTTTGTGAAATCCACGCTTGTTTTGGTAGTGTTTAGCCTTGTGATTTTGACAATCGATGGCGCAAAGATTGAGCGACTAAATCTTGTGCCATTTGGGATTATTGGGATTTGTGTATTTGGGCTATGTGTATTTTTTGCATTTCGCGCTAAAAGCACCAAAGCAAAGCTATTTTTGGCTTATTTTAGCGTTGTGCCTTTGTGTTTAGGTATTGCAGAATTTTGGTTGTTTTTGCAAGATAGAAAAAGTCAAATACCACACAAAATATTAGGCTTTGCAAACACGCTATTGTATGATAGCAAAGCAAAATTTGTAGTCGATGACAAAATCATCTATGATGTGCATTATAAACACGATGAGTTTGGCAATCGCATAACGCCAAATAATAATATGAATTCTAAAAAGTGCATAGCCATCTATGGTGGCTCTTTTGCCTATGGTGCTGCGGTAGATAGCGATAAAACGCTAGAATACTTTTTGACAAAAAATTTACCACAATATAAAATCCTAAATTTTGGCATAAACGGGGCTGGAGCGCATACGGCATTAGCGAGATTAGAATTTCAAATCGATAAGAGGACTTTGGATAAATGCGAGGAATTTATTGCTATTTATGAGGCGATACCACATCATATTTATAGGGCGTATGGGGTGTATTTAGGTCCGCATTATCGTATCGATTCGCAAGGGGTTTTGCGATATTTTGGGACTTACAAAGGTGGTGAATACAATCACGCTAGATTTTATCAAAAAAATCCACCCAAAATCATACCACAGCCACAAGAAGCAGTTTCTATTGCAAACGCGCTTAAAAAGTTTCACAACGCATTCAAAGATATAGTGCGATTGCAGGGTAAATTTGACAAATCATATATCAAACAAAGCTTTACTCTTAAAACAAATTCTTTAAAATCAAAGGATATGATACAATGGACTATCTATGAAGCTGGTTATATGTCAAATCCAAATTATTATAAAATCCCCACAAATGAAATTAACCTTTATTTTGTGATAGTTAAAAAAATGCAAGAGGAATTGCAAATGCAATATGGCGTCCCGCTGTATATTGTGCTTTGGGATTATGATATGCAAGCGCAATTTTTGGATAAATATGATGAAGTGTTGAAAGCAAATTTTAGGCAGATGAAAGTGCCTTTTTACACATTAAGCGAGATGATAGCGGATTATCCGCAGGATTTGGAGCGTGTAAAAAGGGGTGATTTTGATAATTTTAAATACCGCGTTTCGCGCTGGGATACCCACCCAAATGCTCTTGCAAATGAAAAAATCGCAGAGTTTTTAGCCCAAAAAATCAAAAATGGCGAAATCAAAAGCCACAAAGTCAAGGGGATAAAATGAAAAACATAAATTGTCATATTGAGCGCGAAATATCTAAAAAAGATTTGCACGTATTTTTAGGCATTTGGGCGGGGATTTTTGCGGTATTTTTGGGCTTTGGGATTGTGCGCCACGATACCATTCGCATTTGGGCTTTGTGCGGGGTTGTGATAAGCATTGCGCTTTTGGCTACTCCGCGTGTAATTGTGCCATTTTATAATGCGTGGCTAACATTTGGCAATATTATGGGCTTTGTGATTTCGCGCATAATTTTGGCAATCATATTTTTTGGGATTTTTACGCCACTTGGGATAATTTTTCGGCTTTTTAAGCGCGATATTTTGGGGCTAAAATTAGCATTTCATAGCAAAGACAAATCGCAAAGTCTTTTTAAAATCCGCGAAACTCAGCCCACAAGTATGAAAAATCAGTTTTAGGGCGTGAATTTTGAAATTCGTCATTGCGAGCGTAGCGCAAAGCGCAAGCGTGGCAATCCATAAAATTTACTAGATTGCCACGAAACGCCATCGCGTTTCTCGCAATGACAAAAAAAGGGGCAAAGTTGCCTTTTTGCAATAACGAGAAAACAACACAAAGGAGCAAAAAATGAGTATCTTAAAAGAATTATGGGCATTTTTAAAAGTGCGAAAGAAATTTTGGCTATTTCCTGTGATTTTGATAATGCTATTTTTAGGCGCGTTAATCGTGCTAGGGCAAGGTAGCGCAGTCGCACCATTTATCTACACCATATTTTAGCGAATACCAAAATCTTAAAAAAGAGGGGAAAAAGAAGTAATGGTGGCTCGAGGCGGAATCGAACCACCGACACGGAGATTTTCAGTCTCCTGCTCTACCGACTGAGCTATCGAGCCATTTTGCAAATCTATAAAATCTAAAAAGAGCATTTTACGCAAAATCTAAAGCAGATTTTGTAAGCAAAATTTTACAAAAAGTAAAGCGGGTATTTTATCCAAAATTGAGTAAATTTCATCTTAAATCACCATAGATTCTACTATAATCCCGTTTTTTCAAGCTTTTTCACTACACAAAAAGCCTTATAACTATAAAAATTTGCTATAATCCACGAATGGCAAAAATAGATGAGCTCAAAGAGCATTTAAAAATACTTCGTTTTTGGTTAGGCATTGACATAGCTGTTTTGTTGGCTATTGTTGGTTGGTATATTACCAACTATTCAAGCGTTACCAAAATTATGTTGGTGGGTGGCATAGTCCTATCTAGCGTGCTTATTGCGCTTGCTGTTTTTATCAGCAAAACAATGTTTAAAAAATGTAAAAAGATAGGCAAACTCAAATAAAGGATTTTTTATGGAATTATTCACTTTTGGTATGGCTTTTATATCTATTATCTGCATAGCTTTGCTAGGTTTTAAAACAGTGATTGATTTGGACAAATAAAAATGCCAACGCTAAACCTCATCTCGTGGAATGTCAATGGACTGCGAGCCTGCGCTAATAAAGGCTTTATGGAGTTTTTTAGCACGATAAACGCTGATATTTTTTGTATCCAAGAATCCAAAATGCAACCTGAACAAAAAAGCCAATTATTTAAAAGGCAAAAACAAGAAATCGGTTTTGATTTGCAAGAATCTAAATATGAGGAATGTTGGCATAATTACACAGAGATTTGGCACAGCGCGGACAAAAAGGGCTACTCAGGCACGATAATGCTAAGCAAAATAAAACCACTAAGCGTGCGCTATGAAATGAATGACTTTCACAAAGATAGCCTAGCAAAGCACAACAGAGGCAATGAAGGCAGAATCATCACCGCAGAATTTGAAAAATTTTATCTAGTCAATGTCTATGTGCCAAACTCTAAACGCGAGCTAGAGGGGCTAGAATATCGAATGGCGTGGGAAGATGACTTCCGCGCGTTTCTCAAAGATTTGGAGCGCGAAAAGCCCGTGATAATCTGCGGGGATTTAAATGTCGCACATAATGAAATCGATTTGGCAAACCCTAAAACAAACTGCACCAAAAGGGACAAAAACGGCGAGATTTTGCTAGATGAAAACGGCGAGATAAAGTTTAAGGGCAACGCGGGATTTAGCGACTGGGAGAGGGAGAAATTTAGCGCGCTTTTAGATTGCGGATTTGTGGATACTTTTCGACATTTTTACCCCGATTTGAAAGGCGCGTATAGCTGGTGGAGCTATTTTGGCAAAGCAAGGAAAAAAAATATAGGCTGGAGGATTGATTATTTCCTCTGCTCCAAATCCTTAGAATCTGCCTTAAAAAACGCCAAAATCTACAACGACTTCAAAGCCTACCCACAAATACTAGGGAGCGACCACTGCCCTGTGGGACTAGAGATAGAAATCTAAACACACTAGCCTTTTTTATAATATTTTGCATAAACGCCGACTCTGCCTAAGTCTTATTTTTTAAATCTCCACAAAAAAATAAAATCTTTTTGCAAATTTTTACAAAACGGACAACATCTGTCCAAAAAATATGATGAAATAAGTCTTAGATTTTCAAGAATTTAGAATAATTCAAAACAAAGGTATGCAATGCAAAATTTAATATCCAAGCGACATAGCCTCACAGAATTAGAACATTTAGAGTTAAAAGAGCTGATTAGAGAAAAAAAACTCATAAAACTCACTAAAAAAACTGCCAAGTTTTCAAACGATACAAAAATTGTCAATCTTTTAAATGATAAGAACAATACCCGCAAAAAAATATTTAAAAAAAGAAAAAGCGCAATTAAAAACAGAGACATTATTACAACTCTACAAAAAGTTAAAAACACTAGCACAGCAAAATCACTGCTAAAAAACGATAATATCGCGCTTAATGAAGTGCTAAAGCTAAACAATAAGCGCGATTGTGAGATAATAGAGACATTTTTCAAACGCTACAATAAAGATGAATTAAATGCTAAAATCTTTGATAAGGTTTTTAGCCTTGCTAAAAAGCACGAAGTGAAAGTGAGTTTTATCGCGAAAAAAAAAGTAGCGGCAAACTACATACTACACACAAATATAATTAGAATATTTTTTAATAATAAGTCAAAAAAGTTTAAAACACAGCTATTGCTACACGAACTTATCCATAGTGTTAGTATGAGTGCTTTGAATGATTTAAAAGAATTAGATTTCGCGCTAAAACATTACCCAAAATTTTTTATAAATACACAATTTATGCCACTTAAAAACATAGAAAAAATGTATGAATCCCTGCCACAAGATTTAAAAGAGCAAAAAGGCGATGATTATTATGGTTTTACAAATTTTGAAGAATTTCTAGCAGAGCTTGTAAAACCTAAATTTAGAAAAAAACTGCAAAAACTAGGGATTTTAGAAAGTGTACTGGAAAATTTTTTTGCTTTTTTAGACAAATGCGATAAATAAAGAATCTTTTTAAGCCATTTTTAATTTGGGGGGGGGGTAAAATATGCCGTTTTGTTTTTAAATTTTTGCAAAATATTTTTTATCTTGCAATTTTTTAGCAAAACGATATTTTTCTCTAAGGAGCACGAAATGAAATTTCTTTCATTTAAATGTCTTGCATTTGCATTTGCAGCAGGATTAGGAGCGATGATGATGACGGGTTGTGCGGTAAATACACCTATCAACATCACATCAGCTGAAGTCCCACTAGGACAAGCAAAAGTAGGCGTAGCTACTTGCCGAAGTTTCTTTGGAATCTTTCGCTTTGGTAAATGCACTCTAAATGACGCCATCGAAAAAGGACAAATCACCACTGTGCAAAGCGCAGATAGAAAGTTATTTACCCTTTGGATTTATCAAAGCGATAAAATCATAGTGCGCGGTAGATAATCCACTTTGCAAAAACGATTTTGGTAAATCCACAAAAATCGCATAACAAGAACAAAAATCCTAAGTAAGCCTTGATTTTAGAATCTTTTTAGATTCTATTTTTCAAGGCTTTTTTATTTTTTATGATTCTATAAAATCTTAACTTGCAAAATCTATCTTAAAACTCACAAAAACACACCAAAAATCGCTAAAAATCTATTTTTAATATCCTTTTATTGTTTCACAACATTACAAGCAAAATCAAGCGTTAATGAAGTTTTTGCTTTTATTGCTAAGATTTTACAAAAGTAGCAAAGTAGCAAAAAATCTGCATTTGTTTTTGGGGTTTTTTATACTTCGATTTTTGTAAAAATCTCAATTATTTAAAAAAAAACGAAAAATTGCTTAGATTTTTGATAAAAACGCTATTTTTTTTACTCTTTTTTACTAAAAATCGCCCAAATAAACGCCACAAACCACAAAATCCCTGTCCAGCCAAAAAAGAAATTGATGATAAAAATAAGCCATTTATCTTTATGAGCGCGGACAAACGCAACTACGCTTGGCAAAAAATACAACCCCGAACCACAAATAAGAAGCAAAACAATAGCACAAAATCCAACCAAATCAAAGCTAGGCACGCCTACTATCTCCACACCATCGATTATTTGCGTAGAGTTTTTATAAAAATTAAACACGGACATTCCTTAAATAATTTTAAATCAAACACTAAATCAAAAGATTTCCCCCCACACTCATTAGGCTAAATTTATGCTAATAAGGCTAAAATCACATTTTACACATCTAAATGCTTCACATCTTTTGCGTGTAGCTGGATATATTCTCTTCTAGGCTCGACTTCATCGCCCATAAATAGCGTAAAGATTCTATCCGCTTCCTCCTCGCTTGGCAACTGCACGCGTAGCAAAGTCCTATCAGCAGGGGTCATCGTAGTCTCCCATAGTTGCTCTGGATTCATCTCGCCTAGCCCTTTGTATCGCTGTATATCAGCACCTTTTTTCGCAGAATTTTCGATTTCCTCAAGCAAAGTTATGACATCTTTTTTCACACCATTTTCATCTTTTAAAAACGCCAAATCTCGCTCATTTATCTTATGATAAGTATGCCTAGCCTCCACAAAAAGCGGGTCGCTAAATAGATTTTCATCAATAGTTATATCAAGCAACCCCAAACTTGTCTGCACATATAGCGTGATAGAATCCTCCCTCAAATCTTTTGACAAAATATTACATTCTATGCTAGATAAAAATTTCTCTATCTTTTCATACAACTTAGCAAAATCCTTATCCCCACCCTCTTTTAGATTTTCTATCAAATACCGCACGACTTCTATCATCGCATATCGCTTCTCTAGGCTTTTTAGCGTAGCGCGATAATGCGCGATAAATCGCAAAATCTCTAGCAATTCTTTATTTCCAATGCCTTTAAATGTAAAATTTTCTATGCCATTTTCGCTTAGATATTCGCTCAACGCTTTATCATCTTTGAGATAAATCTCTTTTTTGCCTTTTTTAAATCGATATAGCGGAGGCTGTGCAATATAAATATGCCCATTTTCAATCAAAGGCTTCAAATAGCGATAAAAAAATGTCATCAAAAGCGTCTGTATATGACTACCATCGACATCAGCATCAGTCATAATGATGATTTTATGGTATCGCAATCGCTCCAAGCTAAACTCATCGCCAATCCCACACCCAAAAGCAATTATCATATTTTTGATTTCCTCACTTTTTAGGATTTTATCTAGGCGCGATTTTTCTACATTTAGGATTTTCCCACGCAAAGGCAAAATCGCTTGATACCGTCTATCTCTCCCCTGCTTTGCACTACCCCCCGCAGAATCCCCCTCCACTAGATAGATTTCAGATTCTACAGGGTCTTTGCTTTGGCAGTCAGCGAGCTTGCCGGGCAATGTCCCCACAGAAAAGCTCTCTTTTTTGCGCATCGTTTCGCGCGCTTTTTTTGCTGCTTCTCTACCGCGCGCCGCTAATAATGCCTTTTGCATTATATTTTTGGCATCATTTGGATTTTCCTCAAAAAACTTGCTTAGCTTATCAAAAGTGAGTTTTTGCACGATAGGTTTTACAAATGAGCTTCCTAGCTTGCCTTTGACTTGCCCTTCAAACTGCGGGTCTATCACACGCGTAGAGATGATAGCCACAAGCCCTTCGCGCACATCTTCGCCCGTTACTTTGACATCTTTTTCGCGTGCGTTTGCATTTGCCTCTATGTAGTTTGTGATGACGCGAGATAGCGCAGCGCGAAATCCAGCCTCGTGAGTCCCGCCATCTGGCGTGCGGATATTATTTACAAAGCTAAGCACATTTTCATCAAATCCCTCATTATAAGTTAGGGCGATTTCTACTTCTGTCTCTTGCTCCACACCTTTAAAATAAATCGTCTGCCCAAGAATCGCATTTCTTTTATTTATATCATCGATAAATTCTACCAAACCATTTTCAAAATGATAGCTAGCCTCCGTGCCATCGCGCTCATCTTTAAAATCAATCGTTAGATTTTTGTTTAGATAAGCCATTTCTTTAAATCGTTTCAAAAGCACATCTTTATCAAAATCTAACACTTCCATTATTTTCCCATCAGGGAAAAACTCAATCGTAGTCCCTCTCTCTTTTGTCTCACCGATGATTTCTAGCTCGCTTGTAGGCTTGCCCTCTGCAAATTCTTGTCGATAAATGTTTCCATTTTTTTTGATTGTCATTATGAGCTTTGAAGATAGTGCATTTACCACCGATACGCCCACCCCGTGAAGCCCACCAGATGCTTTATACACTTCACTATCAAATTTCCCCCCCGCGTGAAGCACGGTTAGCACCACCGTTGCTGTTGGGATTTTTTCTGTGGGGTGAATATCCACAGGGATTCCCCGTCCATTATCCTCGATAATTGCACTTCCCTCCAAAGTAAGCGTGATTTTGATTCTATCACAATGCCCAGCCATAGACTCATCGACAGAATTATCCACCACTTCATACACCATATGATGAAGTCCGTTTATATTAGTGCTACCGATATACATTCCCGGGCGTTTGCGCACCGCTTCTAGCCCTTTTAAAACCTTGATATTTTCGCCCGTATAAGAAACATTTTGCATTGCAATCCTTTGTGTAGGTTGTAGTGTGAAAAAGTATTTGAAAGTAAAATTTAATAAAGAGAATCTAATTTTTAGATTCTCTTAAAAAAGCCCAAAATAGATTCTATCTAGCCACAAAAAAACGCTAAATAATCACAGGCATTACGATTGTAGAGTAGTTTTCTTCTTTTAATAAAAATGGCATATTTGCATCATTTAGCAAAATCTCAAACTCATTTCCCTGCACGAATGAAAGAAAATCTAGCACATATTTAGAATCCATACCTATGGTAAGCTCTTCTTTCATATCTAGGCTGATTTCTAGCTGTGTGCTAGCGGATTCTGACTCTTCCATACTCATAGATTCAAAAGAGATTCCATTAGAATCTATGGTGATTTTCATCTTTGTAGCAAGTGGATTTATCAGCCGTATCGCTTCTATGATGTCATTTTTTGGTAGTTTTAGCTTGATTTCAAAATCTTTTGGGATAATCTTTTCATAATCTGGATACTTGCCATTTATAAGCTTTGTAGAAAACACATAGTTTTCCGAACGCACAAAAAGCATAGTTTCAGAGAAAAATATCTCAAAATCATCAAAAAATAGCTTTGTGATTTCCAAAATAGCCCTCTTTGGGATAATAAGTGATAAAGAATCGCTCACAGATTGCGTAGAATGACGGATAATAGCAAGCCTGCGCGTATCTGTGGCTACAAAATTGCACTGATAGTCTTTGACATCTAAAAGCGCGCCTGTAAGTTCTACTCTATGATTGTCTTTGTTTGCCCCTTCAGAAGCCACCGCCACTTTTCGCAAAGAATCGATGAAATTCGCAGAATCTAAGTTTATTTGCTTATCTTGTTCGCTTATTTCGGGGAATTTCGTAGCATTGTCGTATTCACTTGCATTAAATGTCGCAAGTTTGTAAGTAGTTTTCCCTTGTTTTACATAGATTTGAGCGTCTTTAGATTCTAGGGTTACTTCCCCATCTTTTAGTTGCTTTATGATTGTTACAATCTTTTTGCCCTCGATAGTAGCAATCCCATCTTCGTGTTTTTGGAGAATGTCTATTTTTGATTGGATTGAAAGCTCATAATCCGTAGCTTTTAGTAGCAATTTATCATCAGTAGTCTCAAGATAAATATGCGAAGTGATTTGGGAAGAATCCCTCTTGTCTAAAAACGATTGGAAGTTGTTTAGGACAATCTCAAAGTTTGACTTGTTTAGCGTGATTTTCATCGACTTGCTCCTTTTTTTAGTTAAATGTTTAGCAGTATTAGTAGGGGGTGTGAATATGTGAAAAACCCTTGCAAATCCCATCTAATCGCCACTATAAAAAAACCTAAATCATAGATTTTCTATAATATTTGCTAGATTTTAGTTAGGCTTTTTGTGTCATTTTTCACACATTTTTGCATACTTCAAACCGCTTTTTTACTATGTTTATAATTCTACCAAAATTTATTATATTCACATTATAGATTTTTTTCATTTTGTATTTTATTTTTCAAATCTAGTATCAAATGCTTCAATTCTTGGCTTTCTTCGATTTGTTTGTTGATTTTGGCGAGTGCTTTGCTGACTGTGGCGTGGTTTTTTAGCCCTAGTCGGCTAGCCACGCTACTCATAGATTCCATATTGTTAGCAGAATTTTTGATTAAGTATAGCACGATATGGCGAGCTTGGACGATTTTTGGCACACGCGAGCCGCTTGTTATTTCGCTGATTTTGACATTTAGCTCTTTTGCAATTACGCGTATGATTTTGTCAATAGTTATTTCCTCTTGGTTTTCTTTTAGGATTTCATCTAGCACGGTTTTTGCCATCTCTACGCTTAGAGGTTGGCTTGTCATTGCGTTGTGAAAGCGCATTTTTGCGATTACGCCTTCGATTTGGCGGACATTTTCGCTGATATTTTCTGCTATGTAATTTATGATTTCTTTATCCATTAAGATTTTGTTATCTAGGCATTTTTGGCTAATGATTTTTATCCTTGTCTCAACGCCCGGGGGCTGAATATCTATCCGCATACCGCTTTCAAACCTAGAGCGCAATCTCTCCTCTAGCCCCTGAATCTGCTTTGGCAATTTATCACTTGTCATAACGATTTGCTTATTTGTCTTATAAAGTGCCTCAAAAGTGTTGAAAAATTCCTCCTGCAAGCTCATTTTCCCTCCCAAAAACTGAATATCATCGATTAGCAAATAATCACAATTTCGATAAATATCCCTAAAAGCGTCCATTCCCACCGTGTTTAGATGCCTAGAAAAATCATTCATAAACTCTTCTGTCGTTAGGTAAATCACACTTTTGCCACTTGCGCGGACAAAATTCCCTATCGCACAAAGTAAATGCGTCTTGCCAAGCCCCGTGTTGCCATAAAAAAGCACGGGATTATACGCCCTTGCCTGCGTGTTTGCCACCATTTGGGCAATCGTATAGGCTGATTTATTAGAATCCCCCACCACGAAATTTTCAAAAGTATATTGCGATTGATATGAGACTTGCAAATTATTAGATTTTGCGTTTGTTTGCGCCTTTTTGGTGCTTGTCTTACCTTTTGATAGGCTAAAGCGGATTTCAGGCTTTGTCTTTGTTAGCATTTCAAAAATATGTGCAATCCTTAGCGCGTAGTTGCTTTTTACCCAATTTTCTATATATGGATTTGGCACGACAAGCACGCATACATTGCTTTTTGAGGCATTTTCGTCATATTTGATAAGCGATATATATGTCTCAAAATCAAAATTTGATATTTCCTCCTTTAGCACATTTAGCACCTTATCCCAAACCATTTTTACTCCTTAGATTCTCTAAACGCCCATATATCGCGCACGCATAATGTTTATACAAAATCTTTTTTGACTTATTCACTTTTTCACAATAGTTTTTCACATCTTTTCACTTTTTCACACCATTTTGATTTTGCTACAAATTTGCTACAAATATGCGCAAACACACCATAAATGCACTTAAAAAGCAAAAATCGTTCTAAAAACACCACGAAAAAGATATAATCAAACAAATTTTTTTCCAAATTTTTCCAACCAACCCCCCATTTTCACGCGATTTACACCATTTCAAAGACATTTAAGGACATAAATGAAAATCTTAGGCATTGACCCCGGGAGCAGAAATTGTGGCTATGCCATCATAGAATCCACCACTTCAAACACCAAATCCATAAAACTAATCGAAGCAGGATTTATAAAAATCACCAAATCAAACCTCCAATCCCAAATCCTAGAGTGCATAAACGCCCTAGATTCTATCTTTCAATTACACAAAGCCACAACCCCCATACAATCCGTAGCATTAGAAGATGTTTTTTTTGCCTACAATCCCCAATCCGTGCTAAAACTAGCCCAAATGCGTGGCGCAATCGCCCTAAAAATCCTCCAAGAAATCGGTAGCTTCACCCAATACACCCCACTGCAAATCAAAAAAACCATCACAGGCAAAGCAAAAGCTGATAAAACCCAAGTGTCTTTTATGGTGCGACAGATTTTGGGGATAAAAAGTGAGATAAAACCGCTTGACATTACCGATGCCATAGCCATAGCCCTAACCCACGCTTTTAAAACAAGGCAGTAAAAAGGGTTTATTTTTTGATTTTTTAGATTTTATTGTGGATTTTATTTTTTGGATTTTGCTGTGGAGGGAAATCCCCTAAAGCGCAAAAAGGCGTAAAATAGCGCAAAATCTAAAATACGAAAAAAGATTATTTAGATTTTACACCTTTTTATTTTTTAGCGCGTTGCCCACAAGCTGTGTGATGTCGTTTTGCAAGTTTGGATTTTTTGAGATTAGTCGCTCGCGCACTTCAGCGGCTTTGTCCGTGTCTATGCTTTCAAGCGACACTAGCTCTTTTACGGTGTCAAGCCATTCTTGTTTTTGGGGCGATTGAGGGGCTAGGATATTAAATTTTTTGATAAACATATCCACCAATTCTAAAGCCCTTTTTTGGTCTTTCGCAGTGGGGATAAGCTCCCTAAAATCTTTTAGGCTAAATTGCTTTGGCTTAGGCGGACGCACGCCAAACATCGAGCGCGCCACCACCCCAAACACAAGCATAATCGTCCCAAACACAAACGCGATAATCAAAAATAGCGCGAAAAATCCGTGATTATACATTTTTGCCCCTTTTATCGTGTTTTAACTAGCGAGCCTTAGCAAAATCGTTTTTTTAAAAAACCTTAAACCAAAATCTATTTATCTTTTTGATGCTCATAAAACGCATTTATCGCTTCGACAAATCCCGCCAAAGAACCACAATCATACCGCTTCCCAGCAAATTTATACGCCAGCACGCGTCCATTTTTTGCCTGCTCCATTAGCGCGTCTGTGATTTGGATTTCACCTTTTTTGCCCGGGGGCGTTACACGCAAAATATCAAAAATATCAGGGGTTAAGATATACCGCCCGATGACTGCTAGATTTGATGGGGCTTCGTTTTGGCTAGGTTTTTCTATCATTTTGCTTACACGATAGACATTTGGAGCGATTTCCTCCCCTGCGATTACGCCGTATTTATCCACTTCGCTTAGCGGGACTTCTTCTATCGCCACTATGGAGCATTTGTGCTTAGAGTATAGTTCCACCATTTGTGCTAGCACGGTTTTTTCATCGTTGTAGCACAAGTCATCAGCCAAAACCACCGCAAAAGCCTCATTGCCGATAAGCGTCTCCCCCGTCAAAATCGCGTGCCCAAGCCCTTTCATCTCATTTTGGCGAGTGTATGAGAAAGTGCATTGATTGATAAGGGAGCGCACCTCTTTTAGCAAAAATTCCTTATCCGTGCCTTTGATTTGGTGCTCTAGCTCATAGCTTATATCAAAATGATCTTCTATGCTTCGTTTTCCCCTCCCCGTTACGATAGCCATCGTCTTACACCCCGCGCTCAAAGCCTCCTCTACGCCGTATTGAATAAGCGGTTTTGCTAGCACGGGTAGCATTTCTTTTGGCATTGCTTTGGTGGCAGGGAGGAAACGCGTGCCATAGCCTGCGGCTGGAAAAAGACATTTTTGTATCATAGATTCTCCTTTTTTAGATTTACGCAACGATTTTGCTTTTTAGATTTTGGCATTTTAGCCGTGCAAATTCTAATCCACAAACACAAAAAAAGCGTTAATAAACAATCCTAAAAACGCCTAAAAACCCCCAAAAACTACATAGATTTTGTAAAAAGTTTGTAAAACCCCTTAAAAAACCCTTACAAAATCTAACACCTCCCTAACAAAACCCCCAAACCCACCAAAATCCTACCACCACAACGCAACTAAGCCAAACAACTCCCCAAAACCTATGCCGACTAAATCTGCGGAATGTCTTTGCTATCATCAGTCCCCGCCCCCTCATTAGAATCCATAGATTCTACCAACGCCCATTTTTCATCATTATCGATGATTTTTGTTTTATCCAGCTTATCCAAATCCTCTTTTTGCTCCCCATCTTGCGCCTCGCTAGACTCTTGGATTTTGGCTAGGGATTTTTTTGTCTTTGCCCCCAGCTCTTTTAATAGCTCAAACTTTGAAGCAATCCCACCCCTGCCACTTAGCTTTGTATCCATATCATCACTTCGTTTTTGGGCTTGAGACAAAAGCGATTTTAGTTTCTCAAAATCCTCACAAACCGCCACAAACTTATCATAAAACCTGCCAATCTCCTCAAACGCCTTTTTCACATTTTCATCGCTTTGTATATGCACCCAGCTAATGCTAATGGTTTTTAACGCCATAAAAAGCGTGTGTGGCGTGGTGAGGTAGATTTCCTTCTGATAGGCGTATTGATAAATGTTTGGGTCGGCATTTAGTGCCAAATCCAAAATATTATTATAAGGCACAAAAAGCAGGATAAAATCAGAGATTTGCGCTTTTGCAAACGCAGGGTTAGTTGATTTAAACTTCTTATAAGGCTTTTTTGCTAGCTCATCTATGCGGGATTTTAGGTTTTTGGCGATTTGGGCTTGCAAGAGGGGATTTATGATTATAGCATTATCGTTTTTGCTAGAATCGCTGTTTTTATGCGGGTTTTGATTTTGGCTATTTTTGTCTAAATAGTCATTGCTAAAATCCGCGTTATTTGGATTTTGCCCTAGATTTTGGCTATTTTGTTTTGCTTGTTTTGTGGGATTTGCACCACCCCCGCTATCATAGCCTAAATCGCTCAAATCACCCAAATCCTCATAGCCCATATTATTTGCCCCCAAATCATTTGCATAGCTATCAAAATCAGGCAAGTTTGGCAACGAAAATTTAGAATCAATGATTATGCCCTTGTCTTTGTCAAAATACACCACCGCATCGGGGATATACCGCTTCCCTTCCTCGCTAAAACCACTTTGAATCTCATAATTTACCCCCTCTTGTAGCCCGCTAGATTCTAGCACCGCTTTTAGTTGCAGTTCGCCAAAATTCCCCCGCACCTTTTTATCGCCTTGTAGCACCTGCGCTAGCCTATTTGCGTCCTCGCCTAGCTTGCGCGAATACTCAAAAATATGTGAAATATTTGCCTTTAGATTTGCTTCATTTTGTAGCAAGGTTTTAGAATAATCCTCTATTTCTTTTTTTATGGGCGTAAAGATTTCCTCTAATATCTCCCTAGAATCCTTATTTAACGCGATTTTGTTTTGGTTTAGTAGCGCGGTTTTTTGGATTTCGATATTTTTTTCAAGGTTTTTTTCTAGCTCGTTTTTTAGGGTTTTTAGGCTCTCTTGCGCTTGTTTTTGGAGATTTTCTAGCTCTAGTTTGTGGGTTTGCCTTAGCTCTTTTATTTGGGCGGTTTTTTCATCTAGGGCTTGTGTGTGAAAATGCTGTGTGGATTGCAATGTGGCTTGAAAATGGGCTTTTTCTTGGGCTAGGTGTTGGGATTCTTTGGTGGAGGCGGCTAGCAAGTCTTGGGTGTTTTGCAAGCTAGATTTTAGCGTCTTTGCCCGCATAAAAGCTATCGTGCAAAAAATCGCTAGTATGGCGTTTATGGCTAGAGATAGACTAAGCATTGGCGTCCTTTTTTGGCGTTGTTTTTTGTTTTTTTGGTGCGGATTTGAGTGCTTTTGAGTGTCTTTGTTTATTTTGTAGCGATTTTGCGTTATTTGCGTAAATCGTTGCTTTTAAAACTTGGGATTATAGCATAGATTCTATGTTGGCACATTATTTGGGCAGAATTTAGGCAGAGTGTTTTTGGTGTATTTTGGGATAGATTGGGATAGATACCACTATTTTAGCAATTTTAATCAGTTCGCAAAATCTTGCTATAAGACTTTGCAACATTTTGTCATTGCGAGCAAAACGAGCGTAAGCGAAGTTTTTGCGTGGCAATCCATTACATTCCCCATCACTTGCGTGGGCGTTTGCAGCAAACAACAAAGAGATATTTCGGCTTTTTCAAACCCTCAATATGACAATACTTAGTCGTCATTGCAAGATTTTGCGACATTCTCAAAAAATCGCAAAATCGTGGCAATCTATTTTTATAACAAAGTTTTTTGTCATTGCGAACGGATTTGAAAAATCCGTGTGGCAATCTATAAACACAAACCACAAAAATGGCGTTGTTTTTGTCAATTTATACTTATGGATTGCCACGCGACTTTTGACAAAATCCGCTTAAAATGACAGGATTTTCTAAAAAACTGCTACCTCGCTTGTTTTTTGCAACGATATGACAAGAGTATTTTTCAAACACCACAAAAATACCCAAAATCCCTCATCTAAAATCCCATAGAAATGTTCATTTTTTAAGCAAAAATTTGTAGATATGTTCTAGCCTTTTTGATGGGCATTTTTGGTTATCAAAAATGCCCAAAAATCGTGCGTAAAATGTGTATATTTTCTACATATTTTTGGTTAAATTTTGTTGTGTTTGCTAGTTTCGTTTGCGTGGGCATTTGTGGGTTTTCACTACACAAAAACGACAAAAATTTTTTAACATTTTTTATGCCTTTAAGAAATCGTTTTTTTTTTTTTTGTATAATTCTAGTAAGAAAATTTCCTCCCTAGTAAGAGGATAAACTGCTAAAGAAAAGTTCTTTAAAATCGTCTTTTGGCAGAGCTATAAAAAAGCATTAAAATCCCGCGCAGGACGATGATTTGCCACCTTTTTGACAAAGCCTGCTTACTTGCATTGCTCGTAGCCAAAAGAGATTTTTCTCACTATGTCTAGCATAATGAGAATCAAAAAATGTCTCTAAGGAGAGAGCCGTGAATGTTTCAATTTTAAACGCCTTTTGCAATAGTAAAAAAATAGGAAAATTCCCCCTTATTTTATTGATAAATCTAATATTTCTAGCAGGCGTTGCTAGCGCACTAGATTTGCTAGAAGTCTCACAAAACCTAAATGTAAAAAAAGAGCGAAGCAAAAAGCCAGATTTTTGCTCATTTGCCGTAGGCAAAAAAGGCAACCCGCCAAAACTAAGTAGCGCAAACAGAATCGCCTGCTACAAAAACAAACTCTACACCTACAACACAAGAAAAAGCCAAGAGCTAACCCCCATAATCCCAGAGATAGGGAGTATCGCCTGCGCTTGCAATAGTGGAAATATGCTAGCAAAAGTCAAAGCAATAAGCCTTTTTGGCAAGACAAATAGCAAACCAAAATCAAAAAAGCAAAAAATATCAAAAAAACAAAACAAAGACGCAAAACAAAACGCGCCACAAACAACACTAGCCCAAAATCCACAATAATCCCCCCTCCTAAGTAAGAGGCTAAACTGCTTAAACGCCACAAGGTGATTGCGCTTTGGGTAGTCATATAGATTAGCTAAAGCGGTGATTTTATCGCCCCTCGCAGACTCTGTTTTAAGCCGCGTTCATTGAGGAGCTTTGTCTTGTGTGAGTCCTAAATGAAAGATTTTGATGCAAACTTGCACACAAAAGATTCTAGCGGAAAACACAAGAGATGGACTGAATGTCTCTAAGGAGAGAGCTATGAGGCTAGGGAAGTTGAGTATAACAGCAGTAGCTGTATGGTTGGTAGGTGTAAGTTTCGCAGGCATTAGTTTTGTAAATGCGTTTTCTGTGTTTGAAATCGCAGGCGAAATCTCCTCTGACAAAATGTTTTGTCAAACAAGCGCATCGTTTAAGGATTCTAACACTTCGGGCGAAACGCTTGTATGCTACAAAAACAAGTTGTATCTTTACAACCTACGCAAAGGCGAGTCATTGCACGCAGCATTTGATGACAAAGGTCATCAAGCTAGTTGCGCTTGTCCCTTTACCACAAGTGCTTTTTATGACGGGGCAACAAAAAGCAGGCTAGCAAAAAAATAGCCCACCCAAGACTAACCCCCCAAACAAAAAGCAAGTAAAAATGGAGGCTCTTTTGGGATTCTAATCAAGGATTTCAAACGCAAATCCTAGCGCAAAATCCAAGAATCCAAAAGCAAATGGAGTCGGTTTTTTGGGGGATTAGTTTAGGTGGCTTTTGCAGGCTAGGCTTGCAAGCCTCAAGCTAGAATCACTTGAAGTCCTAAGCAAGACTAAAAACTGCTTAACCATAAAGGGACAACACTCAAAAAATGATGACAAAACATTAAGAGTTGTTGCCTAAGCCAAAAGTTTTACAAAAACTAAACGATATGGTAACAACTATACGCACCTTTTAGAATCTAGCTAGAATCTAGCCTAGATTTTGGGAGGTGTCATAGCCAAGAATGGCGGATTTGAATAAGGAGGTTTGAATGAAAACAAAGACTGCATTTGTCGGTATTATAGTGGGTGTCGCGCTTTTTGTAGGCATCGTGATAAGCGGTGTGTATGTCCTAGATAGATACACAGGCTCAAATAGCGAAGAACAAGCCCTAACGCAAAATACCCAAACAAACAACGAAAATAACGGGGAATCCCCCAAAGGCGAGCTATCCGAGCTACAAAGAGAAATCATCGATGAGGTCTATGAGCTAGTCGAAGACCAGCTATATGACACCATAGTCAAGCTAGACAACTCACGAGCTTTTGTGAGTATGGAAGATGAGATTATGGAGGATTTTAATAGGGAGCTAAATCCCAAGAAAAAACGCGAGCTAGCCAAAAAACTCGGCGAAAAATATATCGAAGAGATGTATGCTAAAGCGTTATTTAAAATCCGCAAAAAAGTCGATAGACACTTTGATGATGAGTATGTCGATGAAATCGTGCAAGCCGTGATGGAGCAGCTAAAGTCATATAGGACGGAGGTTGTGAGAAGATTTGTGCTAGATAATATCTACTCAAGGGTTTCAGATGAGATACTCCAAGAAGTGGCTATGGACTTGGTAAGCGAGGCTAGAGAAGACTACGCCAAAAAGCTAAAAGAAGAGGCTGTAAAGCAAGTCGATGAGTTTGTAAATAGAAAAGACTAGCTTTGTAGCGTGCTTTTGTGCCTTTTGGTAGGCTTTAGCATTTTTAGGCATTTTAGGCGAGGGTGTGGCTAGCAAGTGGCTATCCCCTCGCCTTTTTTATTGCCATTTTTCTTATTTTTTACTTCTTTTTGTGTTTTCTTACTTTTTTGCTTGTGTTTATGCTTTTTTACCGCAGGTTTATATCTTTTTGCCACACGCTTACACTTCTTTTTGCGTGATTTAGGCATTATCGCTTCATTTTGTCCATAAGTTTTTTTGAGTGTTTGTTTTATCGGGTTGTTTTGTTTTTTGCTGTTTTATTTTGCTGTGTGGTTTGTGTTGCTTTTATGTGGATCTTGGCTATTTTGGTGGTTTTTTGGAGGTTTTTGGAGATTGATTTTGATAGATTTGCAAGAGGTTTTAAAAATCGTAAAAAATCGCTAAGCGATGTCTAGTTTGCGTGCTAGGAGAGAGCTAGCACCAAACTAGAATCACAAATCCTAAAAGCAAAAACCACACCATTTTTGGTTTATGTAAAAGATTGCAAAATCCTAATAGTATCGTGCCAAGTGATGAGGATATGTCATTGCAAACAAACAAAACGCGGTTTTTTTTAGGAAAACCTTGTCATTGCGAGCAAATGCGTTAGCATTTGCGTGGCAATCTATCCGCTCCCAATGACAGCATTATTTCCCCCTCCCTTGCGGAGGGGGTTAGGGGGTGGGTATTTTTAGATTTTACCGCTATCATTGTAGAGTTTTTTGTCATTTCCACGCAAATACGCTAGCATTTGCGTGGCAATCTATCCGCTTGTCATACTGCAAATATTCAGTCATTGCAAGCCTTGCCTTTGGCAAATCGTGGCAATCCACACATACTACAAAATCTTGTCATATTGAGGGCGTATAGCACGAAGTATCCAATAAAGTAGATTTTGCACTTAATGCGATTTGTGTTTTTATGTGAATTTACAAAAATATTTTGGATACTTAGGCTTTAAAAAAGCCTAAGTATGACAAAAAAACCAACCCCCCTTAACCCCTTCCGCAAGGGAGGGGGAATCCGTCATTGCGAGCGGTTAGATTCTGCATTTTCGCAGAATCTAACGCGTGGCAATCTAATACGATTCTACTTTTTTGTCATTTTGTCATTTTGCTGTCATTGCGAGAATCTACAATTTTGTAAAAAATTGTAGATTCGTGGCAATCTATGACTAAAAAACCACAAAAAGCATTATTTGGCAATTTGTGATTATAGATTGCCACGCTCATTTCACTCGCTCGCAATGACGAAAATGCAGATTCTCACAATGACACAAAAAACTAAACAAAACACAACTAAATAAAGCTAGACTACGCTACGCAAAACAAAAGCAAAATCACACTATGCAATTAAAACAAGCCCAAACAACACTACAATGATAAAAAGTAGTAGATTGCCGATTTTGCATTTTTTCAAGTTGCAGATTCTAGTAATGGCAAAGTGATTTTCCCCCTCCCGTGCGGAGGGGGACTAAGGGGGTGGGTTCTTATATTACACTGCCGACATTGCACGCATTGCTTTTTAATACAATGCGTGGCAATATATGACTAAAAAAACCACAAAAAAGCGTTGTTTGGCTATTTGTGATTATAGATTGCCACGCTCGTTTCACTCGCTCGCAATGACGAAAACCTATTGTGATTATAAGGTGGCGCAAAAAAAACAAAAGTTGAGAAAAAAGATTTTGTAGTAGAAAGACAAACACATAAAGCATTTATATAGCTTATGAAATTATCTTGTGAGAATGCGATGAGCCGTTTTAACCCCTTATCAAATCAGGTCATACTCAAACCCATGCGCCGACTACAAAATCAAATATCTGTGTTTTAGTCCCTTGTAAAATCAGGTCATACTCAAACTATAAGGGCGTAAAATATCATAGCGATGATGTTTTAGTCCCTTGTAAAATCAGGTCATACTCAAACCATATTTTTATGTGAGTATTATATAGTATTGTTTTAGTCCCTTGTAAAATCAGGTCATACTCAAACTTTGATGAGGGGGGATTTTTTTTATCTTTTGGTTTTAGTCCCTTGTAAAATCAGGTCATACTCAAACCATACAATATTATGGTAGCAAAGAGATGATGTTTTAGTCCCTTGTAAAATCAGGTCATACTCAAACTAAAAGATGAGGCTATAAAGGCACAATCCCGTTTTAGTCCCTTGTAAAATCAGGTCATACTCAAACAATGATGGATTGGAACACACAAGCATTGCAGTTTTAGTCCCTTGTAAAATCAGGTCATACTCAAACTGGGAATGTCAGTGCAACCTATTGATAAATGTTTTAGTCCCTTGTAAAATCAGGTCATACTCAAACGTGAGGAAGAATAAGTTGGCCGGTACATTAGTTTTAGTCCCTTGTAAAATCAGGTCATACTCAAACGCTACCAGAAGCTGAATATTACATTGTCAGGTTTTAGTCCCTTGTAAAATCAGGTCATACTCAAACTGATGTGAACACCATCATCGATGCTTTCTTGTTTTAGTCCCTTGTAAAATCAGGTCATACTCAAACCGGATTGATGAAGCTTATGTTCGTAATATGGTTTTAGTCCCTTGTAAAATCAGGTCATACTCAAACTAAGTGTGAGTAATGGTGGTAGCAGCGTTTCGTTTTAGTCCCTTGTAAAATCAGGTCATACTCAAACTTAAGTGGATATAATCCCCAACAAAACATTGTTTTAGTCCCTTGTAAAATCAGGTCATACTCAAACTTAGTGCTACGATTTCTTTGACTTCACCTTGTTTTAGTCCCTTGTAAAATCAGGTCATACTCAAACAGGCTCTTCGCAAATCTCGTTTGGCAGGGAGTATTATAGCTTTGTGTAGCTTAAAATATACTGAAATAGCTAGTTTGTAAGGGGTCTAGGCTTTGTAGTGGCGTAGTGTGCGGGGTTGTGGGGATTTAAAATTTTGCATTTTTGGGTGGATTTTGGATTTTTGTGGGGGGATTTTGTGAGTTTTTTTGGGATTTTTTATGTGGATTTTGATGGGGTTTTGGTATTTTTTGGCGTTTTTTTGCTTTTTTTGATTTAGGATTTTAGAGGTTTTTTGGGGGTGTTTTTATGATTTTTGTGGATTATGGTTTGGGTAGGTTTGATTGAAAAGAAGTTAGTTTTATTAGAGGTTTTTAGATATTTTGCTTGGGCTTTAAGTAATGACAATGTTTTTTTGACTTATAGATTGCCACGCGTTGCGTTTTGGTAAAACGCAACGCTCGCAATGACGGAATGTTTGTCGTATGACAAGCGGATAGATTACCACGCAAAAATTCGCTCACGCTCATTTTTGCTCGCAATGACGGCGTGGCAATCTATTATTTTTTATTGCGATGATTTTCAATGTCATTGCGAGCGCAACTTGTTGCGCGTGGCAATCTATTTATTATTTTTGTCAAAAGAGTGTTTTTTGGTATTTTTTAACGATAGATTGCCACGATTCTAATTTTTTTAACAAAAGCCTAGAATCTCGCAATGACAAAAAACCCACCCCCTAGCCCCCTCCGCAAGGGAGGGGGATTTTAGATTGCCACGCGGATTTTGATTTGTCAAAATCCGCGTGGCAATGACGCCAGCGGGATTCTTTTCTTACGATAAAAACACAATGTGTCATACTTTGGTTTCTTACGAAACCGAAGTATCCAAAAAGTAGTTTTTGCAAATAGTGCGATTTTGTAACCCAATAAAATAAATTGCCACGATTTTGCGACTTTGACAAAAAAGCAAAATCTAGCCAAAATCTAGCAACAACGACTAAACATAACAAACACGCTAAAATCCACATATAAAAGCCGCCAAAAAACTCCCTCCCAAAAAAAACCCCCAAAAAAAACTCCAAAAAAACCACCTAAAACCAACAAAACCCAAAAATCACCAAATCACCAAAAAAACCCCTAAAACTTCAAAATATTTTCCTTTTTTTGCTTCACCCCTCGTTGCTTTTTATTTGGCAAATCCTCCCTATCTTTGCGCAAAACAATCGATAGCTCATACTTTGGCTTATCCCCACATTTTCCCTTCAAAGCCGCGCTTAGTTCATTTGCCGCATTGACCGTCTTGTTTTTATAGAGCGTGCCACAGGGTTTATCTCGCAGGCTATTTTTGGTGCAGACAAACCCCACATATTTTGCAAACGCCTCTATGGCTTCGCCTGTCTGCTTTGCGTAGATGGTTTCTAGCACTTTTGTCCTAGTGGGCGTGTGCTTTATGATATGAAACACTCGTATATTTTTCATTTTCTCTCCTTATTTTTCATTTTGAGGGATTTTAGATTTTGCCATTCCAGCCAAAATCTAGTCAAAATCTAACCAAAATCCAGCCAAAAACCTCATCAAAATCTAGCCAAATCCCAAACAACAAACGCATATTGTAGCGTATTTATAATAAACAATCCTAAGATTTTATGATTTTCGCACAAATATGCTTTTTTGTTTGGCATACACGACATTTGCCCCCTCGCCGATTTTGACAAATCGCCTTTTTGTATAATCCACAAAAAAATCCCCCCCATTTTTTGCACACATTCCTACCAAAATCTCTCCAGCCTTTTGTAGCACGCTATCAGGGACTGCCTGCTTGCCACAATGTATAAACAAATGCGATGATGGCATATCGCGGATATGTAGCCACATATCATCAGCCCTAGCATTTTCTAGCAACGCTTTGTTTTCATTTTTATTGCGCCCCATAGATAGCTTAAACCCCTCGATAAACAGCACTAAGCCGATTTGTGAATCTTTTGTGCTTTTGTTTTTGGGTTTTAGGATTTTTAGCGTATCTAGGTTTTGGCTAGATTTTACAAAATCCATTTGGCGAGCCAAAAAATCGATTTTAGATTCTAGGTTGTTTATCTCTAAATGGATATTTTTTGCCCTTTTTGCTAGCTTTTTAGATTCTCTAAACATTTGATTTATCGCTTCTTGCGGGCTACTAGCATTTGGCAGACAAATCTTTCTTTTGCTAGCAAAATCTATTTCATCTAAAACCACCTCACGCATATAAGGTTTTAGCGTAGCAATATGTGCTAATGCTAAGCTAGCATCGCTATTTAGCCCTCTTGCGCGGCTTTCTAGCTCATCTGCACTTTGTAGATTTTCTCTTTTGGATTCTAGGGATTTTTTTGCCCGCTCTAGCTTGTTTAGGATACTTAGCCTAGTATTTTGCAGGCTTTTAGCTTCCTTGCTAGCGTATTTTGAAATAAGCATTTGTTTTGTCGCTTCAAAGTCGCCAAAATCGCTATCCCCACCAAAATCCACCAAATCCTTAGAATCTATATTTGGGTTGCTAGGCATTGGCGGAAGTGGGTGGTGGATTTTGACAGGGCGCATAGATTTTTGTGGTGAAATGTGGCGCAACGCCTCTAGCACGACAAGATGAGAATCCAAAATAATCGCATTTGTATGCTTCCCGCAAAATTCTAACTGCAAAAACAGCTCTTGCTTTTTGTAAGAATGGCGAATCGCTAAAAAAATCCGCAAAATCCTATCTCCCCCCACCACTTCAGAGCCCAAAATCTCCGCTCCATTTAGACGAGAAAGCACAATATCAAAAGGTGCTACATATTTTTTGGCAGAGATGATAGGCGAAGTCGCCATATACACGCTAGAATCCCCACGCGACAAATCCACATAAAAGATTTCTTTTTTTTGTGGCAAATGTTGGCTATGTGATGTTGGTGTGGGCGTTTTTTGGGGCTGATTTTTTGGGGCTGATTTAGGGGCGTTATTTTCGCTTATTTGATTGGGCATTTTTGGCGTTTTTGATGTGTCTGGTTTGGTGCATTCTAGCTTTAGCACACTATCTTGCACGCGCTTTATATGATATAGCCTAGCAAAGCTAGAAATATACGCACTTACCGCCCTTAGCTCCGCTAGCTTCATACTTGCTCCGCATTTGATTTTGGTGTTTGATAAACGATAGATTAGCGTTATTTAGTTTGGCAGATTTTCGCCACCTTTTACATATTCGCTCAAACGAGTTTTTGCAAACTCTATCGCTTCATTAGTGATATTTGCCCCGCTTACCATTCTAGCTAGCTCACGCACGCGCCCATCATAGTTTAGTAGCGTTATGCTAGATTTTGCTTTTTTAGAATCGATAGAATCCCCAGAATCCATAGAATCCACATTATTTTTTGCTACCAAAAAATGCGCATCTGCAAGGCTTGGCATATTCATTTGGTGCGATATGGCAAAGACTTGATAGGATTTTGATAGCTCTTTTAGCACTTTTGCCACCCCCTCGCTCTCTTCCCCACTCAAATTCGCATCAATCTCATCTAATATCAGCACGCCTTGCGCTTTATTTAGCCTAGCACCTAGACACATTATCGCTAATCGCAAGCGGTTAAACTCTCCCGCTGAAAGCGTGTCAATGCCACTATTTGCCAAACGCAAATCCACGCCCAAATCGCCATTAGATTCTAGCTCTTTTTGGATTAGTTTTATGCTAGGGCTAGGCAGTTTTAGCTCCCCACATAGATTTTTTAGGCTAGATTCTAAGTCGGGCAGGGCTTTAGCGCGATTTTTATTTAGCTCCCCACATAGATTTTTTAGGCTAGATTCTAGCGTGGCGATTTTTGATTGTAGCTCTTTTTTGTGCGCGTCAAAATTTTGTAGCGTTTCTAGCTCGGCTTTTTTAGATTCTAGCGTGGCAAGGGCGTTGTTGATACCGCCATATCGGTGGATAAGCTCACTTAAACTAGAAATGCGGTGCAGCATAGCCTCACTATCTAGCTCATCTAGCTCATCTAGCCTGCTTTGCTCCCTCTCTAGCACACTTTGTGCGTCATTTAGGGCTTGGCTTAGTCGTGTGTGGATTTCCTCTACTTCGTTTTGCGATGCGCTATTTGCTTCGTTTTGTTGCGTGTCTTGCTCGCTAGCGATATTTAGCGCGTTTAGCGCGGATAAAATCTCGCTTGTGTAGCCAAAAGCCACGCTAGCTTTAGAGATGGCTTCTTTGATTTTTTCTTTGTGAGAGAGGGTTTTTTTTAGGATTAGTAGATTTTCATATTCGCCCTCTTTTGGGTTTAGGCTAGCGATTTTGTTGATTTCAAATTCTGCTATTTCTTTTAGTTGGGCGGTGTGGGATTCTTTTGCTTCTAGCTCTTTTAGGGCGGATTTTGCCTCTTTTAGCATTGCAAACTCACTTTTTAATCGCTCCAAATCCTGCGTATGCTTGGGAGTGGATTTCACACAAAAGCTATCAAGCAAGCCAACCAAACTGCCCCCCTCTAGCTCATCTCCCCCGCGTGAATGGATATGCTTGATATGTCGCCCTAGCAAGTCGCTAAGCGTTTTTTTGGCGATGGGAGCGAAATTTACAAAATAGCGCGTTTTATCTTTTTTTACGATTTTTATATTTAGCAGTTCCCCCTCTAACCCTAGCTCTTCTAAAAACTTAGGCGATAAAAGTAAATCTGTTTCGATACTTGGTGCGTTTGGCTCTCTTAGCCCAAAGCAAGATAGCAATGACTCCATAAGCACGGATTTGCCACTGCCACTAGCCCCGCTAAATACGCAAAATCCCTCTTTAAATCGCAATTCTAAATTGCCAAAAATGGGGGAAGATTCTATGCTAAGTTTGGTAATCATCTAAAAGCCTTTAGCCATATTTAGAAAATCGATATAGGCGTATAAATCTAAATAAAGCGGGTATTATAGCAAAAAATACCGCAAAATATATGACAGATACATTCTAGCAATATGGCAAAAATACGCCAAATTTTTGTTTTTTAGATTAAAAAATATTAGATTATTTGCTAACAATATAGTGCACAAAGTAACCCACAAAAACACGCGATTTTATAAAATACTAGATTCTAGCCCCTAGCCCAAATTTTTCTCTCAATACCGCAAAATAACTTCGTTTTGGGTGTTGGATTAGCTCTATTTGCGTGCTAGCTTTGACTTCTAGCACCTCGCCTTTTTTGAAGCTAGCACATTGCTGTCCATCTATCATTATCATTCCCTCTATGTCGTGTATATCCCCCGCATTTAGGCTTTTTACTAGCTTTGCGCTATCTTTGCTAGGGCTTATATGCGTGCTATGTATGCGAAACTCTAGCCCCCATTTATCGCTTATCACCATTGGGCGTTGGGTTAGAGAGTGCGCACATACGGGCGTTAGAAGTAGCACTTGGCATTGTGGATGCACCACAGAGCCACCCGCAGAGATATTATACGCGCTAGAGCCTGTGGGCGTAGCGATGATTAGCCCATCTGCGCGGTAACTATTGCAAAACTCCCCCTCTATCATCGCATCGATATGAATCATACCCGATATGTCTTTTTTGGTGATTAAAATCTCATTTAGCGCGTAAAATGGCGATGAGACTTTGCCTTTAGAATCACGGATTTGCCCCTCTAATAATCTATGTTTTTCAAGCACATATTTCCCTCGCGCCAAATCATTGGCAAAGCCCTCTAGCTCGCTAGGATTTATCGCTGTCAAAAATCCTAAATGCCCCATATTTATCCCAAAAATAGGCAACCCACTCCCCGCACTTTTATGCACCGCAGAGATGAGCGTCCCATCGCCTCCTATGCTTACTAGCGCATCGATTTTGGGGGCAAATCGTTGCGCGGACACAGGGCTTTTTTGTGCAGATTTTGTGGCTGTGGATTTTGTCGCTTTGGCATTGCTTTTTTTGGCACATTCGCTGATAGATTTTACCCCCAAAATCTTTTCTATGCCTTCTAGCCTATATTCTTTTGGCAAGCCCAAAATCTTGCCATTTTCACTCTCCACTACGACTTCTATGCCATTTTTAGAAAAAATCTCTAAGATTTCTATGACTTTGTCTTTTAGCTGTGGAGAATGCGGACGCACAAGCAGGGCTACGGATTTTATGGGTTTTTGCAAGTTTTTCATTGTAGATTTTGCTTTTTTGATTTTGTGAGAATCTATCAAATGCCAAATTTTAAATAACTAAGCCGTTGTCTTATCGGCAAGCGAAGTAGTCGAGGCTTTTATGGTGTTGTAAGCCTGCGAGATTTTTTTAAACCTCTCTTCAAAAATCTTAGCCTCCGCGCTATCTTTGCCCAGCGCGTTATCAGGGTGAAATTTTTTTGCTAGTTTTAGATATTGTTTTTTCACTTCGGCAAAACTATCCCTAAAATCCACATTTAGCTCACTATAACATTTTCGCAAAAGATATTCCTCGCGTGTCAAAAAGCTATCAAACCCCTCCCCACCAAATCCACTCATCTCCCCACCAAAATCCTCATCTTTATTGCTATTAAACTCAAAATCTAGCGCGATATTGTGGATAATGCGCGAGCTAATAAGCCCCATAACGCCCTCCCACATAGACTGCGTATATCCCACCGCACTGATACAAAACTCATTATCCACTTCATAGAGGATATTACTACCAAAAATCGCGCGGATATATCGCCGTGCCACGCGGTTGTTTTCGGGCAGTCGCACGAGGATTTGCCCTAGATTTGATAGATGGATTTGCACTTTTATGCGTTTTAGTAGGGTGTTTGGATTGGTGATTTTTATGCGTATGGGGAGGTGGCTATATGATAGTATATTTGCTAGCTCATCGTTGTATTTGGCAAAATCCCTATCGCTAGAATCCTGTTTGTCAAAATCTGGTTTTGCTAGATTTTGGGTTTTTGCTGTGGGGTGTTTAGATTTTCTTTTTTGTTTGGCTGGTTTTTTGGGGCTAGATTTTGTCAAGTCGCTAGATTTTGTAAAATCATTAGATTGTGCAAAATCGTTAAATGGTGTGCGTTGGTTGGTAGAATTTGTAGTCGTGGATTTTTGGGCATTTTCTAGATGGGCTATGCTTTGCATCGTAGCGTGATAAGTCCAATTTATCAAATAATCTTTTTTAAATCGTTCCCCATCATCAAGGATAAGAAGCGAGCTAGAGAGATGGTATCGTTTTGAGAAGTGTTTGTTGGCGTATTCTAGGACTTTTTTTAGTAGCCTAGAGCCCTGTGTTAGCTCGATTTGGACAAATTTATCACAACAAGTAATATACATTTCAAACCCTTATCAAACTATTTTATTTTGTATTTTGTGTCTTTGTGGCTACAAAAAACATTGCTACACTACATAAAAGCACAACCAACTAAAAAACGCACTCCACGCCAAATCCACTCCCTAGTCATAGCGCGGATTTTACCACAAGTTTTTTAAAGTTTTGCTACAAGCTAGATTCGGTTTTTTTGTGAGATTTTGTAGCTTAAAGGCAGATAATCCCCAAAATCTACTAATAAAACCCTAAAAAACCCTATCAAACAACCCCCTACCAACCCATTGCAAAATCCACAACATTTTGCATAGATTTTTCAAGCCATTTTTGTGCCTTATTTGATGATTTTAAGCCTTTTTAAGCCATTTTGATAAAGCGTTTTATATTATTTGTGCAAAAAGACGATTTCCAAAAAAGCCTATTTCAAGGCTATTTAGCACATAGATTTTGGCTAGTTTGTGAATAGATTTTGCATAACGCGCTATAATTCTAGTTAGCAGGAGTTGCAAAGGGGAAAATATGAGTAGCATACAAAAAGCCATATTAGCAGGTTTAGCACTTTTGATATTCATAGGAATATCACTTTTAGTCTATGATGCCTCAAATGACAGCGGTAGGCGCGATAGAAAGATGAGCCAAAACCTAGAAAATCTACGACAAATCCGCAAACAAAAACCCAAAGACCCAAACAAAGACTATTTCCAACGCAAAGAAGAGCTTATGTGGGGCGGTGGCAAAAGTGGAGGACGCGAGAGAGAGCCTCCCAAAACCCCATTTGATGATTTGCTTGGCAACTAGATTATTAGATTTTACAAATTCGCGCATTCGCGCAAAATCTATTTTAGCGCAAAATCTATGCAAATCCATTTGCCACAAATCGCAACAAATCGCCACACACAAAACGATTTAGGAGATAAAATGCTAGTATTGATTACAGGTGCTTCGGTAGGATTTGGGAGGGCGTGTGCGCTAGAGTTTGCCAAGAGAGGAGATGCTATCATCGCACTTGCTAGGCGGGAATCAAACCTAGCCTCCCTGCAAGAAGAAATCGCCACACTTACACGCACAAACCTAGCCCAAATGTGTGAAATCATCGCCTGTGATGTCTGCGATACCCCGCAGGTAGAATCCGCATTGACAGACATTCTATCCAAACGAAAAAATGACGCACATTTTTGCGATGGCATATCTGTGCTAGTGAATAACGCAGGTTTGGCACTAGGGCTTAGCCCCGCAGATGAGAGCGATATAAGTGATTGGGAGAGAATGATAGAGGTAAATATTTTGTCTTTAGTTCGCTTGACAAGGGCTATATTGCCCCAAATGGTGGCAAAAAAATCTGGGCATATCATAAACATAGGCTCAATCGCAGGAAGCTACCCATATCCAGGGAGCACCGTATATGGTGCTAGCAAGGCATTTGTAAAGCAATTTAGCCTAAATTTGCGCGCGGATTTGTCTAGCAAAAATATCCGCGTAACAGACATTGAGCCCGGACTCTCTGGCGGGAGTGAGTTTTCGCTCGTTCGGTTTAAGGGCGATGAAAAAAAGGCAAATAGCGTATATGAGGGAGCAGAGCCTCTAATCCCACAAGACATAGCAGAAGCGGTATGCTGGGTAGCACACCTACCACCTCGCGTAAATATCAATCGCCTAGAAATGATGCCTACTTGCCAAGCCCCCTCTGCCCTCTCCGTGTATAAATCCTAAAATCTAGCACGCTATTATCTAAAATCCACGTCATTGCGAGCGGATTTTGTAAAAAAAAGATTTTGTCAAAAATCGCGTGGCAATCCACATTTGCCATATTGCGTGCCATATCGCATTTAGCAAATCTACATTTTCTCATACTTAAATGGCTTTTAAGCCCAAAGTATCCAAAACCCACAAAATCCCACGATTGACAAAAAAACGCACCACAAAATCCCACCCAAAAGCACCCAAAAAAGAAAAAGTTAATCAAAAAACAAAATCACATTGCCACTATCATTTTTAAGAACATACTATAATTCACCTCTATAAAAAACCTTAAAAACCCCCAAACCCCTAAGGAGCACAGCCCCAATGTTTGCAACGATTAAAAACACATTTGGAATCAAAATCTTGCTAGTGCTAGCGATGATGGGCTGGGGGCTTGTGTGGGCATTATCCAAAGTGCTTTTAGAGTATGCCTCTCCAGCCCAAGTTGCCTGCATTAGATTTCTTATCGTTTCTATTTGTTTTATCCCGCTTTTTTTCGTCCTAAAAATATCATTTAAAATCCCTCCCAAAGCCTACGCCCCGCTAGCTTTTACCTCATTTTTTCATATCGCTTATTCTTATGCTATGTATGCGGGTATGGAGTTTGGCGATGCGGGTAGTGCGGGGGTGATTACCGAAGTGTTGCCTCCCATTATCGCGGCATTTTTATGGAGCGTGTGGAGGAAGCAAAGCCTGCTAAGGCGCGAAAAATGGGGGCTAGCACTTGGCATATTAGCAGGCGCGTTTCTTATTGATTTTTTTGGCGATACATTAGCGATTTTTCACCCTTTTAATGCCATCTATCTTTTTGCCTCGCTTGGCTGGGCATTTGTGATGATAGGCTCTCGCCTAGCAAGCGAAAATCTAAACCCACTTTGTGTAAATTTTTACGCCTGCATTATTAGCGCGTTTGCTTTTTTGCCCTCACTTTTTGTGCTAGATTCTAGCGGAGTTAGCGGATTTAGCAAAATCTTAGAGGCAGATTCTATCTTTTGGGCTAGCATTATCACAGCGGCTCTGTTTTGCACGGTGTTTTCTACGAGTGTGTTTTATCACGGGCTATTTGTGCTAGGCGTTACACAGGGTGGGATTTACGCATTATTGACACCTGTTTTTGCGCTGATTTTTGCGTATTTTATATTGGGTGAGATTCCGCAGTATTATACGATTGTAGGTGGTGTGCTAGCGGTGGGAAGCGTGTGCGTGATAAATCGCATAGATTTTGGAATCTTTTCGCGCAAAAAGCCACAAAAAACATAAATCCACATTAACCAACTTATGACGCAAATTATGCTATGATACTTCTATTTAAATCTAAAACAAAAACCCCCCACAAACACAAAGGAGACAAAATGAAAATAATGAAAATCTTGCTAGCCACCACGCTTGCTACTAGCGCGTTTTCTACATTGGCAATCGCAGATGACGACCTCACAATGTATAAAGTCGCAAATATGCTAAAACAGGGCAAAGGCAATGTCTGCAAAACCCCAACTAAGCGCAAAAATGTAACCGCAGTATGCTACAACAACCTTGTCTATCTCTACAATATCAAAGAATCCGTAGAGCTACACCCAGAGCTAGACAACAACGGCAAAAAGCTAGAATGCAAATGCCCGCCTAAAAAGAAATAGCCTTTTTTGGTTGCATAGATTTTGGAGGCTTTGGAGGGGGGATTTTCGCTTTTATCGTTTTTTACTTCACGCTACTTTTTACTACGATTTTATTTCTTTTGTCCATTTTGGCACATTTTGGTTTTTTACTTTGATTTCAATCGATTTTTAAAGATTTTAAGGAGGCATAAATGCCATTTGTCAATATCCGTATCACAAAAGAAAACGGCGAACCCACAAAAGAGCAAAAAGCCCGTCTAATCGAGGGCGTAACGGATTTGCTAGCCCAAGTGCTAGGCAAAAACAAATCTAGCACCGTAGTCATCATCGATGAAATCCACACCGATGACTACGGGCTAGGAGGCAAGCCAATCACGCAAGTGCGAAAAGAACAAACAAAAGCACACGCCAAATCCCAAGCCAAAAAACTCAAATAATATGAAAATCTACTTAGCAGGCGGGTGCTTTTGGGGTGTGCAGGCGTATTTTGACTTAGTGGCTGGCGTGTTAGATTCTCAAGTGGGGTATGCAAACGCCAAACCACAATACATAAAGAATCTAAGCTATGAAGTGGTGTGTAGCGGGCTAAGTGGCGCGGTAGAAGCAGTAGAGATTGACTTTGATGAGGGGATTTTGTCGCTAGATTCTCTGCTTACGCGCTTTTTTAGTATCATAAATCCCACAAGCATAAACCAACAAGGCAACGACATAGGCACGCAATATCGCAGCGGAATCTACGCGCTAGATGAGCGCATTTTAGCACACGCAAAAGACTTTATCGCCTGCAATGTTGCACCTAAAATCGCTATAAAAACCTCTTTGACAACGCCCCCGCCAATCGCCACCGAAGTCCTGCCCCTAAGTAACTTCACCCCCGCAGAATCCTACCACCAAAAATACTTAGCAAAAAATCCCAACGGCTACTGCCACATAGACATAAAAAAAGCCACAAAGCCACTATAACCAATCCTAAAATCTATTTAGCAAAATGTGCTACAATCTAGCCTATTTTATTGCGTTTTCATCACGACTAATGTGCCACCAAGCTTTGCTACTAAGCGCGACAAAAGCCCCCAAACAAATCCCAAAAACAGGCATTAAAAAATCATTGATACAACAAAGGAGTGTGAAATGGCTGAAAAACCTAGCAAAATCAATGTCCCAAGAATCAAAGAAAAAAATGTCAAGCTAGATTTAAAAGATGAGAGCGAAATCAAAAAAGGCGATGACGCGGTTATGCTATATGTCATCGGCGGGATTTTAATCGCCATAATGTTTATCGTGCTTTTTCTAAACGGAGTGTAAGCACGCCAAACTACCAAAATCAAGCGATTTTACTCACTATGGCGTAAATAAGGCGCAAAGTGCAAGGCTATATTTTACACACCCAAAAGCAAAAAGGAGAGGACTTAATCGTCTATATCCTCACAGATTCTGCTATAAAAACCCTATATCGATTCTATGGTGCGAGGCATTCAGCCATTCATCTTGGGCATAGAATCGATTTTGTCCAAGAAGCAAATGGGCTATTTATGCCAAAACTTCGTAGCGTTATGCACTTAGGTTTTCTCTGGGAGAGGGAGCTAGAGCGCGTGTATGTGTGGCAGAGGTTTATAGGGCTACTGCATAAACATTTGCGTGATATTTTTGAGGTTGAGGGGTTTTATATGGAGATTTTAGATGAGGCGGCACACAAGCTAGAGCGACAAAATCCTATGCGCGTGATGATAGAAGCCTACTGCCAAATCCTCCAAAAAGAGGGGCGAAATCCAAACCAAACCCACCACAATCAATGTTTTTTATGTGGCGAAAATCTAGGCGAAGACATAGCCCTTGTGCGCTCATTTTTGCCTGCGCATAGGCATTGCGCCGATGGATTGCACACCCAAAAAAGCAAAATCAAAGATTTTTTTAGCACGCAAAGTAGCCTACATTTAAGCGATGATGAGGTGCGGGGGTTTTATGAAGTGCTGTTGCTTGGATTTTAGGTGTGGATTTGTGCTGATTCTTTGTGTGTTTAGATTTGTTGATTTACGCAGATTTGGATACAATATTTTTTTACTTTTTTATAGATTTTTGGCTTTTTGTTTTTTGATATTTTAAGGAGCTTTTTTGCGTAGTCTTGGTAGTCGCAGTAGATTTTATGTTGTTTTTATGATAGCGTTTCAAATGGCGTTGATAGTGGTGTTTTTTAGCGGTTGTGCCACAAAACCTACAAAAAACAAAAACCCACAAAATCTAACCCAAAATCTAACCCAAAATCTAACGAAAGTAATCCTAAATATCTCTAGCCACGCCGATGGCTACAAAAAACAAAAATCCGTCCTATCATATTGGTGCAAGCTAGAATCTAACTTAGAACCTATTTTGGAATCTAATTTAGAATTTAGCGCAAATTTAGCTGATAATATCGATTTAGACGATTCCAACGCCACGATAGATTCTCCAAAATCCCCCGACAAATCCCAAGACACAACATTTAGCACAAAACCTAGCACAAAAACTTCTACCACAAAATCCACCCCCCACAAATGCAAAGCCATAGGCGGTGCAAATGCGTTTTTCCGCGCCTTTGGGACTTCATCATTTCGCGCCCCTAGAGATGAGGTGGTGGAGCTAGAAGCGGGCGAGTATTACCTAGCAGCATTTGAGATAGAGACAAAAAAATCCATTATGCACTCTTGTGATAATCTATCTAGGCAAAATCCAAAAGACGCCTCTAAATGCGGAGGGTGGGACTATGAGGCAAATAAGCCTAGATTTTTATCTTTTAGCATAGGCGAAAATGCGACAACGCAAACAAACAACACAAAATCAAATCCATCTCCAATCGTATTGCCAAAAGTCAAAATCCACCTAAAATATAGAGAGCAAACAAACAATACTAACAACGAAAATAACGCAAACAACGCAAAATCCACCAAAACAAAATCTAGCAAAAAAATAGATTATGAAGTGGTGTTTATCATAGAGGATTTCGATAAAAATCTTAATGAGCAAGATTTTAAGCAAACTAACGATGCGCAACAAGATTTCACACTACAAGACGATATGCCACAAGACAAAAAAAGCACACAAAATCCCCAAAATCTAGCACAAAATACACAAAATCACTCACATAAAGCCAAATCTAAGCGTGGTAATGTTATATTTTCGCTTGGCTCTAGTGTGAGATTTGAGTTTGCAGATTTTGCAAATCAAAAAAACGATAAAAACAATCAACAAAAGCAACCTAAGCCAAACAAATCGCAAGATAATCCCCCTGCAAATATCGATTCTAGCGAAAATCCCACGCAAGACACAAGCAATGCAGACACCCAAACAAGCGGAATATAACTTGCTTTAAATCGATACTACACAAATCAAAAAAAGAGGTGCATAAATGTCTGAAGTCATAACGATTACTTCTGGTAAGGGAGGCGTAGGCAAATCCACTGCTACGGCAAATATCGCAGTAGGGCTAGCCCAAATGGGACAAAAAGTCGTAGCAGTAGATTTTGACATAGGGCTACGAAACTTAGATATGATTTTGGGGCTAGAAAACCGCATAGTCTATGATGTCATCGATGTGATGGAGGGCAAATGCAAGCTAGCCCAAGCCCTTATCCAAGACAAAAAAACACCAAACCTACACTTCCTCCCCGCAAGCCAAAGCAAAGACAAAAATATCCTAGACAAAGCCAAAGTCCAAACACTTATCGAAGAGCTAAAGCAAAGCTTTGATTTTATCCTGCTAGATTCTCCTGCGGGGATTGAGGGGGGATTTGAGCATTCGATTTTTTGGGCAGATAGAGTGCTTGTGGTGGTTACGCCCGAAGTAAGCTCTGTGCGAGATAGCGATAGAGTCATAGGGCTTATCAACGCAAAATCCTACAAAGCAAGCGAGGGGATAAAAATCCCTATCCACCTAATCATAAACCGCATAAAGCCTGAATTAGTAGAATCTGGCAAAATGATAAGCACACAAGATGTGCTAAAAACCCTTGCCATCGAGCTTATCGGGCTTATCCCCGAAGACGACAAAGTCGTAACCGCTACCAACAAAGGCGAACCCGTAATCTATGACAAACATAGCATAAGCGGGGAATGCTACAAACGCATCGTAGCTAGAGTGCTAGGCGATGAGGTGGATTTTGTGGAGTTTAAACCTAGCGGTGGGATTTTAAAATCACTTGGCAAGATTTTCAAATAATACGCAAACAGCGCGCAAACTCCACGCCAAAAAGCAAAATCAACATTAAAAAAAGGGATAAAAATGGGCATCATAAGTTACTTTACCAATAGAGACAATAGCGCGAAAGTCGCCACCGATAGATTGCAGTTTATCCTAGCCCACGAGCGCACCGCCAAAATCCCCTACATCGAGCAAATGAAGCAAGAGATTTTAGCCGTAGTCAAAAAATACACAAACACCGATAATATCTCTATCAAAGCCGATTCTAACCAAGACATTAGCACCCTTGAAGTAGAAATCATTTTAGACAACAAATAATCAATAATGGCAAATTTTGGAGGTTTGAGATGCGCATATTTGGCAAAAAAATAAGCACGATTCTTATCGTGCTACTTGTGGCTGGTATCGGGCTATATTCGTATAAATTTTACGAGGAAGACACCGCAGTTAGCCGAGAAAAAGCCAAAGTAGAAAAACAAACCCAAGCAGATTCTAAAGAATCTAGCTGGGGAAGTATCTTTGAAAAGGGGCAAAAATTTATCAGCGACAAAGTCAGTGGCGCGACAAATGCGTTTAGCAAAAAGCCCTACCTTGCTATCATAATGGACGACATAGCCTACCCCAAGCAGTTTGATGAGCTACAAAAACTAGGGCTAAAAATCACGCCTTCATTTTTCCCTGTGAGCTATTATTCTCCCGAGACTGCGAGGCTTGCTGCAAAAAGTGAATTTTATATGGTGCATTTGCCATTAGAAGCGATGAATGCCCAAAGCCCTAAGTTTGAATGGATGCGCGTAAATATGGACATAAGCAAAATCCAAGAAATCATCGCCAAAATCAAAAAAGATTTCCCCAAGCTAGAATATATCAACAACCACACGGGAAGCAAGTTTAGCTCTAGTTTTAGAGATATGCAAAGGCTACTTTATGTGATGGATTTGTATGGGATTGATTTTGTGGATTCGCGCACGAGTGCCAACACCCAAGCCCCCAAAATCTATGAAGAAAGCAAAAGAGCCCTGCTAAGCCGAGATGTGTTTTTAGACAATGAGCAATCCACCTCATACATAAACTACCAAATAAGTCAAGCCATAGAAATTGCCAAACAAAAAGGCTATGCCATAGCGATTTGCCACCCACATTCTGCGACATTTCGCGCGCTAAAAGAGGCAAAATCTACGATTTTAAATGAAGTAAATCTAGTCTATGTCAAAGATTTGCCCATAGCCAAGCAACACCGCCCACGACTTCAAATCGCCCTAGATGACAAAACAAAATCCAAAATCAACCCAAAATTATTTGATGGTATCCCTGATTCTCGCTATGCAAACATAGACAACACAATGTTTGAAGAAAGCAAAAGAGAAAAATCTAACCCCCAAAAAACCCCCGCTAATGCCACCCCTAGCGTAGCCTCACAAGCTGGATTTAGCCACGCCCCTGCCAAACAATCAGAAGTAGCCCAAATGGCAAAATACAACAAACCCCCCCAAAATGATTCCATAAAATCCCAAGCAGGCACGCTAAGCACGCAAACAACCCCCGCTAACGCCTCCCAAGCAAAATCCAAAAACCCACAAAATATTTCCACTCAAAATCCAAAAACCTCCGCCTCCCAATCCACCAAACCCCACCTAGCCCAAACCCCACCAACTATCGCTAACCCACAACCCCCACAAAGACGCCACACCCCACCCACACCACCAAAATCAAAACCACATTCTGTATGTTCAGGTAATGAGCTAGAAGCGTTTGTCTCAGGCTGTGCAAATGGTGGCGACATAAGCGCAAGCGCACGCGAATACGAAAAAAGCCAAAAAAATAACCAAAATTTCCTAAATGTCTCGATGTGCAAAGACGCAGGTGGCAAATGGCAAAATGGCAAATGTCAGCAACCAAAAGGCGCGCATTCTTTTAGCTCTCAAAGCATATCGATAGAGGGATTTTAGCCGCCAAATGCAAAGCCATTTTTCTAGCTTTTTGCTAGATATTCCAAACGAATTTCTTAGCTTAAAGTCCCCTCCACAAAAGCTATTTTTTACAGGCGATAAATCCCTGCTAGATTTTACCCCAAAAGTCGCTATCATCGGCTCTAGAAAGCCAAACCAATACACACAAATCCAAACGGCAAACCTTGCAAAATCCATTTCCCGCGCAGGCGGAGTGGTGGTAAGCGGTGGTGCTTTGGGAGTGGATATTATCGCACATAGCGCAGCACTTCCGCGCACGATTATGTTTTCGCCCTCCAGCCTTGATACTATCTATCCTGCAAATAACGCAAACATTATCCGCCAAATCGCCACAAATGGACTAATAATCAGCGAATACGAAAACAATCCCTCCCCAAAACGATACGAATTTTTACACCGAAATCGCCTTGTTATTGGTATTAGCGATATGGTGATAATCCCTCAAGCAGATAGGGCAAGCGGCTCTCTCTACTCCGCAAACCTCGCCATAGAATCAAAAAAACCCCTCTTTGTCCTCTCTCATCGTCTAGGCGAATCACTCGGCACACAAGATTTACTCATTCAAAACAAAGCAGAAGCGATTTTTAGCATAGAGTCGTTTTTGGAGCGCGTAGGGCTAAACCCCACCTTCACACAGCCACATTCTAGCCCCGACACCACCCAAGACGCGCATTCTAGCCCAGATTCTAGCAACGACATTTTAGATTTTTGCAAAACAAATCCTAGCTTTGAAGAGGCGTATTTACGCTATGGCGAAGAGATTTTATCCCTAGAGCTAGAGGGGGTTATCGCGCGCGTAAATGGACGCGTAGTCTTGCTATGAGGCGTATTTAGCAGATTTTAGATTGCAAAAAGATTCTACCAATGCAAAATCTTAGCCAAAACCCCACCCAAAACCCTACCAAAAACCCCAATCAATCCCCACTCATCGCCTGTGATATAGGGCTAAAGCGCATAGGGCTTGCCACCATTATAGAGGGCATTATTTTGCCCTTAGAGCCGATATTTCGCAAAAATCGCAACCAAGCCGCACAAGACTTGCGCGAAGTGCTACAAAAGCGCGGTGCAAAAACACTTATAGTAGGCTTGCCAGAGGACATACAAGACAAACAAAATGCAATTTTTAGCCAAACTACACCTAGTCAAAATCCCACCTCCACGCGCATAAAGCATTTTATCTCATTGCTAGATTGCGCTAGTTTGAGCTGCGAAGTAGTCTTTGTAGATGAGAGTTTTAGCTCGCATTTTGCCCTACAAAGCCTATCCCACACCACCAAATCCACCCGCAAAAAAGCAAGCAAAGATGGCAGGCTAGACTCGCTTGCAGCGTGCGAAATCCTCCGCCGATACATAGCCTCCCTAGCTACATAGCTTTCGCGCTATTTTGCCCGCTATTTTGCCCCTGCGACAAATGCAAACGCACACAACCCACCTCACAAAAAGCGATTTTGTGCGTCTGCGTTTTTTAGACAAAGATTTGCCTAAATCATTTTTTCACGCTAAAAAGCCTAAATTGTGCGTTTTCATAGATGAGATTTGTGCGCTCTATAAACTCGCTTGAATCTAGTGGCACACCTCCCCACAAACTAACCTCCCACAGCACAAAATCCACCTCATCAAATCTTGCGATATTATTACTTGCAAAAGCGATTCTACCCGTGTTTAGATACAAGACACGCGGTTTGTGAAATAAAATCACCGAATCTTTTGGCGTATTTTGCTTGATAAAATACCACACTTCTTTTGCGTCCTTTGTGTATGCCCCAGAAGTAGAAACTTTATGCGTAAAGCTAATATTTTTTGCGCTAAATGCAAAATACGCCAGCACAACAAGCAAAACTACATTCATAATACGCCCAAATAACGCTTTTTTGCTATTTAAATAAAATAGCCCTTTTGCACCCCAAAACACCGCAAAAGGTAGCACCAAATACACAAAGCGAATCCCCTGAATGCCAATCCACAAAAGCAAAAGTAGCATAAATCCACACACAAAAACTACATAAAAAATATGCTCGCTAGCATTTTCCCCCTTTAGATTCTCTCTAATCCCAAGATAAATTAGTGGCACACTAAAAACAAACAAAATCCTTAAAAATTTGTGCGCCTTTTCCGCGATAAAAAAATCACCAAAAGTCTTTACATAATACCCAATATGATGAAAAATGATTTTTGCATTTGTATTTGCAATCTCGCTAAAATGCCCGCTACCACCGCTTGATAGATTTAGCGCAACAACTAAAAATCCAAGTGCAAAAATGATATAAGGAATCGCGTGAATGTATGGTGGATAGGGCGAATGCACGCGCTCCAAAAACTGCAATGCGCGGATTTTAAAGATTTTTGGCGCAAATCGCTTTGCCAAAAGTATCCCCTGCATCGTCATCAACGCACACAAAATCACAAAGCCATTCATACGAATAAGACTTGCAAAAAGCATAAAAACCCCGCCCAAAATGGCGATACAAAGCCCGTGATGTCCCCCCTCCCTTGCGGAGGGGGCTAGGGGGTGGGTTTTGTCATTGCGAGTTTTTGCGTTAGCAAAATCGTGGCAATCCACCACGCCGTTATGGCGAGAATCACATAGCGATTCACGGCAATCCACAGATTCACAAAACAGCTTCGCCAACACAATTAGCGCGACAAATCCAAAAAGCAAAAACGACACATCGCTTAGCACATTATTTGCTACAAACGCAGTCATAGAAGGATTTATGACAAAAAATAGCGTGGCAAAAAACGCGTAGTTTCGCGGCAATCTCTTTGCGCAAAAAATATAAAAAATCCCCACAAATATCGCGTAGCAAATAATATTTACCGCCTTAAAAGCGACTAGATTAAACCCAAAGATTTTATAAACAAATGCAAGAATCAATGGAAATCCCCACGGATACGCATAAGGACCAAAAAGCCAATCACATTTATCCATCATTAGCGTATTTTCAGCGATATATTGCTCCGTAGTGCCTTGCACTAGGGCGATTGCCTGCGCGATATATCCGCTAAAATCCCCACCCCAATTATGCCCATTATCCACCTGCCCCACGCATAAAAAAGCCGTGATTATCGCTAAAATCAGCGCAAAGATATAATCCCCCCTGCTAAAAGGTGCAAGTTGGAATCTAGCTAGATTTTGCTTAATGTTTATGGGATTTTTCATTTTCTGCCTTATTTTATTTTTCTTTACTTTGCTTTGTTTCGCGGATTTCGTGGTAGCTCTCTTCAGCATTTACCTGCCAAATCGCGTTTTTTTCCGCACTACCATTCATTATGCACTTTGCCACTTCAAAAGCACTTAGCATTGAGTGGTCCATATTATTGTAGCGGTGCATTCCATTGCGCCCGCACACATATAGATTTTCCACACTATCCAAAAACTCACGCACCTCCCCAAACTCGCTATATGCGCCACTATACGATGGATATGCCTTTTTGATTCTAGCGATATGCGTGTCGATTATGTCATTATCTTGCGCAAATCCTAGCTTTTTTAGCTCATCTATGCCAAATTTTGCAAACTCCTCATCACTCATTTGCCACAGCTCATCACCCTCAAAGCACATATACTCCATCCCCACAAAACAATGACCAAAATCTGCCACCATATATTCACTCCAATTATGAAAAAATTGTAGCCTAGCCACGCGCACAAAAGGTTCTTGTATGTAAATCCAATTATCCTTTATCGCATTTTGCCCCAAATCTATGCGCTTTAGCAAAACTCCCATAGTGATAAAGTCCCTATATCCTAGCTTTGTGGCGATATTAGCGATATTTTTGGGTGCATTTGGCATAGCGACAAACAAATCTTTTATCGGCATCGTAGATATGAAAAAATCCGCGTTGATTTGCCGTGTCTCGTTTGTTGCAAATTTCACTTGCACACAATCTATTTTATTATCTTTTAAATCCAAATTCACAATTTCAGCATTTTTGTAAATCTTTCCACCCATTTTGATGATTTCATCAGCTACGCATTCCCATAGTTGCCCCGGACCAAATTTTGGATACAAAAACTGCTCAATCAAACTTGTCTCCACATTTTTTTGCTTAAAATCTTTAGGCTTTGGCTTTAGCGCACTTAAAATAGCTTTGTAAATCGATAGCCCTTTCACGCGCTGTGCGCCCCAGTCAGGGGATAGCTCACTAGGCTTTATCCCCCACACTTTGTAAGTATAATCACGGAAAAAAAGATTATAAAGCTCCCTCCCAAAACGATTTATGTAAAATTTCTCCAAACTATCGACATTTTTGTATGGGAAAAGCACCGCCCACGCATAGCTAAAGCCGATTTTCACACACCGCCAAAATCCTAGATTTTTTATCAAATCCACGGTCAAACTTAGCGGATAATTAAATAGCTTTTTTAAAAAATAGATTCTACTCAAACGACTACGAATCAAAATGACTTTATCCACATTTGCAGGGTTTAGCTTCTCGCTTTGCAATGGCATAATATTTGTCCAAAAATCCATAACCCTATCGCTTTTGCTAAAAAATCTATGCCCGCCAATATCCATTCGATTGCCCTCATACTCAATCGTCTGTGAGATGCCACCTATCGCGCTACTTGCCTCAAAAATCTCCACTTCAAAATCCCTACTTTTTGTCAAAATCTCATACCCCGCACTTAGCCCCGCAGGTCCAGCCCCGATGATTGCGACTTTTTTCTTTATGCTCATTTTTTGCTCCTTCGTTTCAAAAGATTTGTATCCCTAAAACTAAAAAATTTATGCCCCAAAAAATTGCAAATAAAACTAAAGCCAATCCCACAAATATGTGCGATTAGCTTTTGCCATCGCATTTCAAGCCCTAAATTTGCGCTCTGCATTGCATTTAGGGCGACTATGGCGATAAAAGTCTGCACAAAAAGCCCCACACACGCCACAAGAGAGAATCTCACAAAGGCGATTTTGGTGCTTTTGTATTTATCTTTTGGGAAAATGTATTTTTGGCTTATGGCAAAATTTACAAAATGTCCGCTGATATAGCCCAGCGCGACACTCACGCCAAAGCCAAAAAACAGCTCATAAAAAATGCGCGAAGCTAGATTCACACACATTGCCACAAACGCCGAGCCAAAATAGCGCAAAAATTGTGAATGAAAAAGATTAGAAAAAGACACAAGCAGACTCAAAAATAGATTTTGCCAAGAAGCATAAAAAGAAGCATAAAAAAGCTAAAAAAGCACGCAAGAAAAGCACAGAGAAAGCACAAGAAAAGCACGCAAATAGATTTTGAAAAAACAAAGCGGGGCTACTAAAAGCACATAAAATTTTGCAAAATCTTATTTTGTAAAATAGGGTTTGGCAAGATATGATTTGACAAAAAATTGTTTGAAAAAATGTTGTTTGATAAGACATTATTTTTGCATAGCAAAAAGGGCTACAAAGGCTGTTGCAAAAAATATGATTATCTGTGGTTAAAGTGTTTAGTGAAGTTTTAGAAGTTTGCCTATTTTGGCATTTTGGTATTAAGTCTTTATGCCCCCCCCCAAATTATATTTACTCATAGTATATGATTTCATCTCTACATATCCACCTAGTTTTAAAAATCAAACAAAATTGCCAAAAATGCCAAAAATTGCCAAACAAAATCGTCAAAAAAAATCGTAAAGAACGATTACAAAAAGGGCGTATTTTAGCGTAGTTTGGTAATGATTTGGATTTTGGCTAGGATTTAAGCCCGCTTTTTATCCCTTTGCCTATCCTTTGCTTATCCGCAGTTTTGGCAAAATCTGCCTATTTTGCGCATATTTTTGCACACATTTTGTGTGATTTTATGCCACATTTTCCACAAACTCATTATAATAGCGTTTTTGTTTGTCCCACAATCCACACTTCAACGCACAATCTAAATCCACAAACTATAAAATCCACACAACATTAAACCAAAACAAAAGCCGACACAAACCCACAAAACCACAAACTCCGCCAAATAAAATCCTGCTTCAAGGAGAATCCGTGCTTTACTACCTCTACTCATATTTTGATATAAATATTTTTCGCTACCTTACATTTCGCGCAGGGATTAGCTTTTTTGTGGGATTTTTGCTATGCGTGTTTGCTATGCCATATTTTATCGCTTGGGCAAAAAAGCGCAAATCCACCCAGCCCATCTCGCGCTATGTCCCCGCCCACAAAAGCAAATCAAACACCCCAACGATGGGCGGGGCAGTATTTATTTTTAGCACCGCTCTAGCCTCGCTTCTTTGTGTCCAGCTTAGCAATATCTTTGCCACGCTTGGCATCATCGTGCTTGTGCTTTTTGGCATCATCGGCGCAAAAGATGACTATATGAAAATCTCCCACAAAAGCAACGCAGGAATGAGCGCGCGCTCTAAAATGCTTTTTTTGTTTGTCGCTTCTTTTGGCGTGTGTTTGATTTTGTATTATTGTGCGCATTTAAGCTCGGATTTTTATATCCCCTTTGTCAAATACCCTGTTTTCAAGCTAAGCAACTACCCCGCGCTAATGCTTGCATTTTGGGTGCTTGTATTTCTAGCTAGCACCAATGCCGTAAATGTAACAGACGGGCTAGATGGGCTAGCCACCGTGCCTAGTATCTGCGCGATTTTTACGCTTTGTGTGTTTGTGTATCTATCGGGCAATATCGAGCTTAGCAAGTATCTATTTTTGCCAAAGGTAAATGCAGGCGAACTAATGGTCGTAGGTGTCGCGCTAATCGGCTCTTTGCTAGGATTTTTGTGGTATAACTGCCACCCCGCGCAAGTTTTTATGGGCGATAGCGGTAGCCTATCTATCGGCGGATTTATGGCATATATGGCGGTAGTCTCAAACAACGAAGTGCTTTTGATTTTAATCGGCTTTGTCTTTGTCATAGAGACATTATCCGTGATGCTCCAAATCGGTAGCTACAAGACACGCAAAAAGCGGATTTTCCTTATGGCGCCTATCCATCATCATTTTGAGAAAAAAGGCTGGGCAGAAAACAAAATCATTGTGCGATTTTGGGTAATCGCTATTTTGGTAAATCTAATCGCCCTGCTTAGCATAAAGGTGCGCTAATGGCTAGCAAAAATGATTTTAGTCAACGCGTGCAAAAATGTGCGCAAAATCCCCAAACAACTTCACAAAAAACTTCATTAAAGATTCCGCCACATTTATTTCCAAACGACATTAGCGTCTTTGGCTATGGCGTTACAAGCAAGCCTTTTGTGGAGTTTATAAACTCTTTTGGAAAAAGTTGCAAAATCTATGATGATAAATTTGCTAAAAATCCAAAATCTAGCCACGATAAAACAAGCGATTTGAGAGGGGATTTTGGCGAGGATTTGGGCAAAAAATGCGAACAACGCGATAAAAATGGCAATATATTGCTCCCACCTAGCGCGTTTAAAGCGAGCAAATCTAGCCTAGAATTTATAAGCCCCGGGATTTTGCCTACGCATACATATTTTTCGCTAGCCAAAAATCCTATCGGCGAATATGACTTTGTCTGGGAGCTGATGAGCGCAAATGACATTCGGCTAAAAAGCATTTGGATAAGCGGGACAAATGGCAAAACCACCACCACGCAAATGCTAACCCACCTGCTAGAATCATTTGGCGCGCTTAGCGGGGGAAATATCGGCACACCGCTTACCACGCTAGCTAGGCAATACGCCAACGATTTTGGGGATTTTGGCGGTGCAAAAGCGCAGGGTTTTAGCGATTTTGGGGATTTTATCGCGCCTTTGTGGGTGCTAGAATCTAGCTCATTTGCTATGCACTACGCACACATAGCCACGCCACAGATTTACCTGCTTTTGCCCCTTAGCCAAGACCATATCAGCTGGCACAATGGCTTTGAGGGCTATGTGGAGGACAAACTGCGTGTCCTAAATCGAATGGATAAAGACTGCTTTGCACTGCTACCAAACGAGCTAAAAACGCACAAAATCGTGCAAGAATATGTGGCTAGAAATGGCAATAGTAGCGCGATTTTTTATGCAGATTCTAGCTCTTTGGCGAAGTTTTGCGGGGTGGAGCAAAAATCCCTCCCCTTTGCAGAGCCATTTTTGCTTGATAGTTTGGTGGCGTTAAGTGGCGCGATTTTGGCACAAAAAATGGGCTTGCTAGATTCTAGTGTCAATATAAAATCTAGAGCAAAAACTAACGCAGTTTTTAGCCCAAAATCTAGCGCGGATTTGTCGGATTTGGGGGCAAAATCTAGTCTAAAATCTAGCCCAAAATCCAATCCAAAATCTAGCAAATCTAACACCGATTTTTTGGCATATTTTTTAGGCAGGCTAGATTCTTTTCACATAGGTGCGCACAGAATCGAGGAGTTTTATGAGCCTTATAGCGATTTTGGTGGCAACGATTTTAGCGGGGAGCACCACGCAGATAGCCCAAAATGGCTGTGGGTAGATGACTCCAAAGGCACAAATACCGATGCGACTTTGCAGGCATTTAAGCGATACAAAGGCAGGCGTATTTATGCTATTCTTGGTGGCGATGATAAGGGGGCGGATATTTTGCCTATTTTTTCATTGCTAGCAAATGGATTTGGTGCTACAAACTCCAAAGATAGCTTTGTCAAACTATTTGCCATCGGCAGCAATGAATCCAAAATCTTATCGCTAGCAAAAAAATATCGCATTTTCGCCCTAGCTTGTGAAAATCTAAAAAACGCCGTTATTTCCATAAAAAGCGAGCGCAAAAAGGATTTGCAAGATTTGCTAAAATCTACCCTAAAATCTAGCGACACAAATCCTAAATCTAGCCCCAAAGCAAAATCTACCAAAAACCCAAAACAAGATTTTATCGCCTCTTTTGTAGGGCTACTATCCCCCGCAGCCGCTAGCCTAGACCAATTTAGCTCTTATAAACAAAGGGGAGAATTATTTAAAAAATACGCGCTAGAATCATAAGCTAAAACATAAAAGGAATAAAATGAGCCAAAAAACAACGCAAAACACACAAAACAACACCCAAGAACAATCACAAGAAAAGCTAGCCTACAACCCCAAAACCATAGAATCCAAAATCTATGAAATCTGCAAAAATCGAGGGTATTTTGAGATAGATGGCAACGAAAAATTAGCCCAAAAACGACAGGCGAGACTCCAAAAAAATGGCAAAAAAATCAGCCCAAAAGACACGCATTTTTGCATAATGATGCCCCCACCAAATGTAACAGGCGTGCTTCACATAGGACACGCTTTGACGCTTAGTTTGCAAGATATTATCGTGCGATTTAAGCGTATGCAGGGCTACACCACGCTATATCAGCCCGGACTTGACCACGCTGGCATAGCCACGCAAAATGTCGTAGAAAAGCAACTGCTAGCAAAAGGAATCAAAAAAGAAGAACTAGGCAGGGAAAAATTTATCAACAAAGTATGGGAGTGGAAAGAAGAATCTGGTGGCAAGATTTTGGGACAAATGGAGGCTTTGGGCATCTCCCCTGCGCTCTCCCGCACACGCTTTACGATGGATAAAGGCTTGCAACAAGCGGTGAGAGAAGCATTTGTCGCGTGGTATGAAAAGGGGCTAATTTATGAGGGGGATTATATGGTAAATTGGTGCACGCACGATGGGGCGTTGAGTGATATAGAGGTGCAGTATGAGGCACAGGATACAAAGCTATATTATATCGCCTACAAAATCGTTGATAGCGATTCGTCTTTGGGTATGCAATGCGATAAGATTTTGGATTTTTTGGAATGCACGGAGTCCGCTAACATTCCAAAAAATCAAAAAAACTTACACAGCCACACCGCACCCAACGGGTTGCAAGCGGAGCGAAGCAAAAATACTAAAATTGTTGGGGAAAATGGTGGCATAGATTCTAGCGATTGCGTCATTGAAAGCGATAGCGAGCGTGGCACAAGCCCACAGCTACGAAGTAGCGATGTAGCGCGTAAGCGCGAGTGGGCGCAGTTGCGCAAGCAAAATCCACTTTTTAACAATAACAAAATAGATTGCCACGCAAATGCGGACGCATTTGCTCGCAATGACAAAATAGATTCCCCCTCCCCAAATCATCAAAATGTAGCGGAGGGGGCTAGGGGGAGGGTAAAATCCCACAATGACAAAACTACATTCCCACAAGACGCCCTTGTAGTCGCCACCACGCGTCCAGAGACATTTTTTGGCGATGTCGCCGTGATGATAAACCCTAACGACTCCCGCTACGCCCACCTAATCGGGCAAAAAGTCATACTCCCCCTGCTAGAAAAAGAAATCCCCATAATCGCCGATAGCGCGGTGGATATGGAGTTTGGCACGGGCGTGGTAAAAGTAACCCCCGCACACGACATAAACGACTACGAAGTCGGCAAAAGACACGGCTTAGAAAACCTTGTAATCTTTGATGAAAAGGGAATCTTTAACCAAAACGCGCAAGGATTTGCAGGGCGAGAGCGACTAGAAGCGCGAGAAGATATAGTAGCCGCGCTAGATTCTTGCGGCGCGCTACTAAAAACAGAATCCTATCAAAATCAAGTCGGCACTTGCTACCGCTGCGGAAATCTAATCGAGCCATATATCTCAAAGCAATGGTTTGTCTCAAAGCAAGTCGCTAGCGGTGCGATAAAGCGCGTAAATGATGGCGAGGCAAAGTTTTATCCAAGCGCGTGGCTAAATAATTTTAACGCGTGGATGAGGGAGCTTCGCCCGTGGTGTATCTCACGCCAGCTGTGGTGGGGGCATAGGATTCCTATTTGGGATTGCCAAAATCCTAAATGCCTTCATCGCTTTGCCTCCAAAAACGAAGTAGAATCTAGCTGTCCAAAATGTGGCGGGGAGGTGGTGCAGGTAGAAGATGTGCTAGATACTTGGTTTAGTTCGGGGTTGTGGGCGTTTAGCACGCTAGGCTGGGGCAACACTAATGGCAATTCGTCTTTGGGTAATCATTGCAAAGATTTTGTAGATTTTGAGGGTTCGCAGGAAAGAGAGCCTAGCTCACCCCCAAAATCTACAAAAAACTCCACAAGCACTACCGCACCCAACGGGTTGCAAGCAAAGCGAAGCAAAAATACTAGAATTGTGGCGGAAAATGGTGGCACAGATTCTAGCGATTGCGTCATTGCGAGCGAGCAAAGCGAGCGTGGCAATCCAAATCCCCCCTCCCTTAGCACGAGTGGGGCTAGGGGGAGGGTAGAATCCACATTAGAATCTAGCCAAAAAACCAACGCCAAATCGTCATTGCGAGCTAGTGATAGCGAGCGTGGCAATCTATCATCTTGTCATACAAGCGAAATATCCAAACAAAAAACACAGGGGGATACTTCGGCTTTTTCAAAGCCTAAATACGACAAGAAAATCATTGACAAAACAATAGATTGCCACGCAAATGCGAACGCATTTGCTCGCAATGACAAAATAGATTCCACCTCACAAAACTATCAAAATGTAGCGGAGGGGGCTACAAATGATAAAAATAATCCCCCCTCCCCAAGCCATCAAAATGTGGCGGAGTGGGCTAGGGGGAGGGTAAAATCCACATTAGAATCTAGCCCAAAATTTAGCCTAGATTCTAACGCCAAATCGTCATCGCAAGCGAGCGATAGCGAGCGTGGCAATCCAAAATCCCCCCTCCCCAAACTATCAAAATGTGACGGAGGGGGGCTAGGGGGGAGGGTAAAATCCACCGCCAACGATTCTAGCACCCCATACACCCCCGATGATTTGGCAAACTTTTATCCAAATTCCCTGCTTATCACAGGCTTTGACATACTTTTCTTTTGGGTAGCTAGAATGCTTTTTAGCGGGGAATCCCTGCTAGGCAAACTACCATTTAGAGATATTTACCTGCACGCATTAGTGCGCGATGAAAACGGGCAAAAGATGAGCAAATCACGCGGAAATGTCATAGACCCCCTAGAAATGATAGACAAATACGGCGCGGATTCTCTGCGATTTAGCCTAGCCTATCTTTGCGCTCAAGGGCGTGATATACGACTCTCAAGCGCACAGCTAGAAATCAGCAAAAATTTTGCAAACAAGCTATTTAACGCCACGCAATTTTTGCGACTATACGCCTCACAGATAGATTCTAGCTTTAATGGATTTTGCGAGATAGATAGCATAGCACAATATCAAACCCCGCTTGGCAAATATGCCAAATCCCGTCTAAATGCCACAACAAGCGAGCTTATAACCGCGCTAGAATCCTATCGGTTTAATGACGGGGCTAGCGTGCTATATCGCTTTTTGTGGGGGGAATTTTGCGATTGGTGCATAGAGCTAGCAAAGGCGCAAAAAGAGGCGATACACGAGCTAGGAGCTGTGCTAATAGACGCGCTAAAATTGCTTCACCCATATATGCCATTCATCAGCGAAGAGCTATATCACAGCCTAAAGGGACAAACGCTAGAGTGCGCACAAAGCATTATGATTGCGGAGTTTCCTAGCGATATTGCGCGGGATTTGGAGGTAGAGGCAGAATTTGAAAGCATAAAAAATGCGATAATCTCTTTGCGCAGGCTAAAAGCTAGCGTGGATTTGGCAAATAAGCCCATAGATAGCGCGTATATCGAGTTACAAATTTTTGAAAAAGATGAGAATAAAAGGATAATCGCAGAAAACTATATTCAAAAACTTGCTAAGACACAACAAGTAAGAATCTTAACTAGCCGTGAGGGTGTTTTTGTCGATGAAAACAAATTTTTAGCTAGTAAGAACGGATTTTTTATACCACCAGAACTAAACATAAAAAACTGCGTGGTGGATATAGGCGAGGGCGTGAAGTCCTACTTGCCCTTAGATAATATTGATTTAGCACCGATTTTATCACGCCTAGAGGCTCAAAAGCAAAAATTGCAAAAAGAGCGCGAAAAGCTAGAATCCAACCTAAAAAATGATAGATTCCTCTCAAACGCGCCAAAAGAAGTGGTGGCAAAGCTAGAATCTAGCCTGCAAGAAGTCCTCCAAAAGCTAGAAAAAGTCCAAAGCGAGATAAAGACGCTAGATAGGGGATAAGATTTTGCGTGGCATAATTTTTATAAGTTTTTATAAGTTTTTTAGTTTGTTAAGATTTTGGTTTTTAGTCGTTTATGTGAAGTGTTGTTTGGTGTTTTGGTTGATTGTAGGTGGTGATAAAAGTCTGCCTAAAATCGCTAGTTAGACAAAAACTAAAGTTAAAAAAAATTGAAGTTTTTTAGATTTTGGGTTTTATTGCTCTCTGCCACCGCTTTTTCCCCCTCCCCACATCCATTTTTCTTGTAAGTTTTTCTCACTAGATATATAGTCTGTCCCTGCATATCCGCTTTTGCCACTTCGCATTTTTCGTATGGAGTCTAGGTTTTGCGTCATTTTTTCGATGCGCACTTTTTGTGAATCCTGCACCTTGATGACAGCGATACTCACCACCACCAAAGCCACAGCTCCTAGCACGCCTATCATTGCTTTTAGCACCATTTTGTATCCTTTGTTTTGTAGATTTTAGGCTTTTTGCAAGGCTTTTTTAAATCGTTTTTGCAAAGCCTTTTTGATTCAGCTCGCTTAAAATGTATTTTTAAGCCCATCGCTTGAGATAAATCAATAAAACCAACTGATTGATAAAAATTATCGACCGAAACTTTAACAAAAAATCGTTAATCAATAATTTTTATTTATTAGATTTTATTTGCGTGTGTTTATTGTGCGATTATGCGTAATGCTGTATATCGTGTTTTTAAAGACCTTTTTAAACCCTATTTTTTTGTGTGTTGCCATTTTTGATACAAAATCCACACAAAAGCACACAAAATTCACACACAAAAACCCAAAATCTAAAACACCCCATTAACACACCATTCAATCCCCCCACAAAACACCCACAAACCCCCCCAAAATCCAATCTAAACGCTACCAAAAACCCCTCACACATCATTAGCGATTTTTACTAGCTCTTCTGCGCTTAGCCATTGCGTGTTTTTATCGCTTGAGTATTCAAAGCCATCTTGTAGATTTTGCGTTTGCTCTGTTTGTGTCGCTTCACTAGATTTTGCCACTTTTTTGCCCACCTCGCCATTGCGCGTCTTGGCATAGTTGATAGGCGATTGAAACACAATACTAGGCTCTATCAAATAAAAATCATCAAACTCAAAACAATGCCTTGAATCATCAAGCGGAATCATCACCTCGTGTAGCTTCTCTCCCGCCCTTATGCCGATTTGCTTCGTGGGTAGATTTGGGGCTAGGGCTTTTGCTAGCTCGCTTATGCGCATACTTGGGATTTTGGGGACAAATATTTCTCCCCCCTGCATTCTCTCCAGACTCTTTAGCACAAACTCCACTCCCTGCTCCAAAGTGATAAAAAACCTAGTCATTCGCAAATCCGTGATAGGGATTTCTTTTGCCCCCTGCGCGATAAGTCGCTTAAAAAGCGGGACTACGCTTCCCCGACTTCCTACGACATTGCCATAGCGCACCACGCTAAAAAGCGATTTTTTCGCGCCTTTTATGTTGTTCGCGCTTACAAAAAGTTTATCCGAGCAAAGTTTTGTCGCGCCATAGAGATTGATAGGATTTGCCGCTTTGTCGGTGGATAGCGCGATTATATGTCCTACGCTATTTTTTAGGCACGCAGAGATGACATTGCTTGCGCCATCTATGTTGGTTTTTATACATTCTGTGGGGTTATATTCTGCGATGGGGACTTGTTTTAGCGCGGCTGCGTGTATGCAAATATCAACCCCCATAAGCGCGGATTCTAACCGCGCCAAATCCCTCACATCGCCGATAAAATATCGCATCGATTTATCATTATAAACTTGGCTCATTTCATATTGTTTTAGCTCATCTCGGCTATACACGATAAGCCTAGCTGGGCGGTATTTTTTTAGCACGATTTCGACAAATTTTTTGCCAAAACTCCCCGTGCCACCCGTGATTAAGATATGTTTGCCATTAAGCATTATGCCCCTTTATCAAATATTTTTATGCCATTTTTTAAGCAAGATTTTTTAACTAGATTTTGCCATACTTGGTGTTTTTCTAGGTTTTTGCAAGCATTAAATATTCCACGAAAAATCCTTATGCCACGCCAAAAGCATTTTGCAAAAAGCACTTCCAAAAACCACTTGCCAAAAGCAATCCATAACCATTGCAAAATCCCTCAAAATCCACGCAAATTTTGCCCCAAAATCTAATAAAATCCATTTTTCACAAATGCTTTCAAACATTTTTTAAACCCCCTCAAACACTTTTTTCTAAAATTCCCAAAAAAGATTTTGTGTATTTTTTACGCATTTTTCAAATCCAATATTTGACAAAAAATCGTATAATTTCTATCCCAAAATCACACCAAAAAGGCACAAAATCTATATGGCTACAACCGCTACAAACAACATATCTTCTATTGATTCTAGCATAGATTCTAACCTCGCTTCTTTTGCCAAAGACACTACTTTGATTTTGCTAAGCGCGGGAGAATCCACCCGCTTTTCAAAGCATTTCCCCGTAAAAAAACAATGGCTTAGCATAAATGGCAAGCCACTGTGGCTATTTCTAGCAAACCGATGCGAAAAATATTTTGATTTTGGAGATATATTGCTTAGTGCAAATCCCACAGAGCAGGGCTATATGGCAAAAATGTGTAGCTACAAAATCATAACGGGTGGAGACTCTCGCCAAGACTCCCTGCTAAACGCGCTAAAAGCCGTGAAAACAAAATGGGTGCTAGTAAGCGATGTGGCAAGATTTGGGATTGATTATGACATTATAAAAAGGCTTTTTTGCGAGGCGATAAAATCCCAAATGATAACAAAATCTACAAACCATAAAACCAAAGAGACTTCAAGCAATATCGCAAGCCAAATCGATTGCATAGTGCCGACTTTGAGCGTGCCTGATACCGTGCTTTATGATGGCAAATACATTAAGCGAGAATCCCTACTTCGTATCCAAACCCCCCAACTCTCAAAAACCGCTTCTTTGCTTAGCGCGCTAGATACCACCCCAAACGCACAATGCAACCGCACAAAAAACAAAGATACAAAATACACCGATGAAAGTAGCGCGATAGCCGCCAATGGTGGCAAAGTAGCATTCATACAAGGCAAAGAATCTTTGCATAAACTAACCTTTATCCACGATTTGCAAAATCTAGCAGATTTTGCAAGCAAAATCCACAGCGACACAAGCCACACAAATGAGATGCGAGATATTTTCATAGGAAATGGAATCGATGTGCATAGCTTTGAAAAGGGCAAAAAAATGGTGCTAGGGGGCGTAGAGATAGAATCTAAATTTGGCTTTAAGGCTCATAGCGATGGCGATGTGGCACTCCATAGCCTTATAGATGCCCTGCTTGGGGCGATAGGGGCGGGCGATATAGGCGAGTGGTTTCCAGACAATGATAGCGCGTATAAAAATGCCGATTCTAAAAAGTTGCTAAAAAAAGTGGTAGATTTTTTGGGCAATGTCGGCTTTGTGATAAACAATATCGATATGACGATTATCGCTCAAACCCCCAAAATAGCTCCCTACAAACGCGCCTTGCAAGAATCCATCGCCACCCTTCTAGGTATCCCGCTATACGCGCTAAATATCAAAGCCACCACCACAGAGCAGCTAGGATTTATCGGGCGTAGCGAGGGGGTATGCGTGATGACTTCAGCATCGCTAAAACGATTTGATTGGCTATCTTATGCCAAAAACATAGAATCTTGCCAGACATAAGATTTTGCCCCGCGCAACAAACTAGCTAAAATTAGCAAAATCTAAGCGCGATTTAAAAAAAGATTTGACAAAGTAAAATCTAGCAAAAAATCCCAAAACAAAGGACGCAAATGACACTTCTTATCTTAGAGCCAGAAATATACCTTGCAGAATCCCTACTAGGCAACCTTGAAGAAGCAGGCTATGAATGCACTATATCCACAGAGATTCCAAAAGATAGAGCAGATTTTGATGTCATACTCATCTCATCAAACCTCTATGACAACGATTGTGAGATATTCATAAAAAAGCACGCAAATAATGCAATTATCATTATGCTAGTGTCTTATGCCAACGATGACACGATAAAAAAGCCCATATCAGCGGGCGCAAAAGACTGCGTGCTAAAGCCATTTTCTACCGATGAGATTTTGCGCAAAATCGCTCATTACCACGAGTTTGCCAAAATCCAAAAAACACTTAGATTTTATAATTCATATTTCAACTTCGTCCAAATCGAGCTAAACACCCCTCATCTTATCTCATATAGCCCGCCATTTGTCATCAAAAGCACCTCCCAAAGAAGTGCGGATATTTATGCGATGAAATATGCCAAAGACAAAAATATATCCTTTGATTTTATCACGCTAAAGCACACCGACTACAAAGACCTACTAGAGCAATCCCCCCGCAAATCTAAAATCTCATATATCACAAACCTAGAAGAGCTAAAACGAAGCGAGCGAAGGGAGTTTTTAGAAGCGGTTACGAAGTATCCTTTTATCATTTCGTGCGTTTCCACAGACAAAATCTTTTTCCCTCAAATCATTGATATTTGCTCCATACCAAACCCCCAAGAAATCGGAGGCGACATAATGTCTATCACGGATTATGTCAAAACCATTGTTACGAGGTTTGAGCATCGCTACCCTGATATAGAGCTAGCAAAAAAGCTAGGTATGAGTCGCAAAAGCCTATGGGAAAAACGAAAAAAATACGGATTATTGCGAAAAAAGCAGAAATAATCCAAAATGCAAGAATACTTTAAGATATTTTTTCTTACAATACATTTTTTAAGAAACCTTGAGAGATTGGGCTATTTACCACTTTTTACCACATTAAAGACGCGCCAAAATCGCACTAAAATGAGCGTAAAATCTTTTGGCATTAAGACAAATAGTGGAAAGAGGGGAAAATCTATTTCGGGGACATAAGGAGTAAGAAAATGGACGCTTGGAGAAATATGAAGCTTGGCACGCGAGTAGCGTTGTTTATAAATGGCATAGTGATGCTATGTATGCTTGTTATGGCATTTGTAATCATAAAACGAAGCTCTACCATACAGATTGAAGAATCCCACAAGCTAATCGACAACATTTCAGCACGATTTGCTAGCTTTTTGCAAGACCAGATAAATGAAGCCTTTGCGATGCTAGAATCTAGCAAAGGAAGCATACAATCCGTGCTTTCAAATCCGCGCCCTGATAATGAAGAGATGTTGCAAAGCACCATTTCAAGCCTGCTTGATAGCAACCCTTGGGCTACACTAGGCTATGTGTATTTGCAAGATTCTACCCCACTAGGCGGGATAAAAAACGCCAAACACAGACTACCAAATGGCGAATTTTTAATCATCGCTAGAGACAAAACCCCAGATACAAAAGGTGGCATAAGCATAATCGAAGCAGACCCCGTTCTCACAAGCTTTAAAGGCTTGCAAAAAGCAATGAGTAGTGGCAAAATCGCCATTAGCAACCCCGCATTTAAGCGACTAACAAGCATAGGCGAAGTCTATGGCGTATCGCTAAATGTCCCTATCCTCTCAAACGGCAGAGTCATAGGCGTAGTCGGGCTACTCATAGAGGCTAGCAACATAGGTGATGAGATTTTATCAAATGCCAAAGAGGCGTTAAAAGCCGAAGGTGTCGTGCCATTTGTCCTTACCCAAGATAGCACTATCATAATCCACCCTCGCAAAGAATGGCAGGGCGAAGAGCTCCTCTCTGTAAATAAAACCCCCTCCGCCTCCAAACTAGCAAAAGGCGTAACAGACAGAAAAGATGGCATATACGAATACCGCACAAGCAATGGCGACATAAGCTGGACAGGGGTAAAATCTTTTGAAGCAGGCAAAGGAAGCGGGACTTATTGGAGTATGGTATTTGCCCTCCCCGAAGAGCAAGTCATAGCCCCTGTAAATGCCCTCCGCAATATCGTGCTTTTTAGCATTGTTGTGTCATTAGCATTTATCGTATCTGTGGTGTTTTTCTACATTAGCAAACGAGTTGTAAGCAGGATTGATAATATTTCTAGTCAGCTGTTTGGATTTTTTGATTATCTAAATCACAAAACCAATGTCTTGCCACCATTTTTGCAACCAAAGGCAAAAGATGAGCTAGGTGCTATGGCAATGGCAATCAATGAAAATGTAGAAAACACCCAAAAAAACCTAGACCAAGACGCAGCCCTAGTCAAAGAATCCCTAGAAGTCTTTAATAATATCGAATCAAGTGGCGTGATAGATAGACTAATCACCTTGCAAGGTAGCAACCCTCAACTAAATGCCCTAAAAGAAGCCGTAAATACGCTATTAAAAGGCATAAATAATGCCGTA